>NZ_JBNHER010000138.1:0-38745 GCF_050015975.1 Dapis purpurea BLCC-M126
GGCTTTAAACCACAATTATTTAATTAACAATTAATAATTAATAATTCGGTAAGAGTAATGCTCAAATGCTGGGATTGCCTATTCGGAAACAGCTTGAGCAAGCTGTGGAGTCAATTACTTGCAGCAATTGTGGAGACGAAAGTGTTGCTACTAATAATTTCTGCCCTGAATGTGGCAATAAATTTTAATTAGATATCTCCAAAAAAGACTGTAGGGAGGTTCCATGGAACCTCCCTACAAAACAATGTTTAATTTCTGAAGATGTCTATTGTTATACAAGGGTAGGGAGAGTAGGGAAGGTTTAGTCTCGCCTACCCTTACATAAAATAAATAAATGCCGAAACGATGGCTATTTCTTGACTACAGGAGTAGCCTGATGCTCAACTAGAAAGGGATTACAGTAATATGAGAAATCTTTCCATCTAATCCATTATCCTTCTCGTAAATAACCTGGACGTCTCCATCGTCATAATCTTTTTCAAATGTTCCAATACATACGCTGTCACCACCACTTACCGATCTAATTCTGATTATTGAAAAGTCATCATCTCGACCTCCATCAGGAGAATCATAGACGTCTACAGTAGTATATTCAACTGGTCCTTTGATCAACAAAGATCTTGCTTCGTCGTTATCACATCTGCTCGTATCTTTACAATTATCGTTAACATCTACACTAGAATCATAAGTAGCAATTACGTCCTGACTGCAATTGTTTCCTTCGTAAAAGACTAAATCACCTGCGAAAGCTGTACTTGCGTTGGTGATTAACAAGCTAATTGAAGCTAATCCGATGAGTAGCGTAAGGGCAAAATGCTTAATTAGTGAACTGAATTTTGTCTTCATCAGTCAAATTTATTTTTGGAACATCTACTATGATTAGAGATCATCTTGATTAGCTAAGTCAATACACAATTAACATTTTTTTACAAAGGAGTCATATTATGTCTAGATGTCTAGATATAGCGCTACGCATTAATGTTAGGACATTTCCTCTGTTTCCTTTTCCTACTGGAATGCTGGGCAAACAGCCTAAACTTAATTGTCCTAAGCAAAAAACATACTGCTATAACTGGATTTCATATAAATCATAAAAAAACTAATTATATCAGGTGTTGTTCAACAATTAATAATTAATTATTAATTATTACCGAAATATTGTGGTTTAAAGCCTCCCCCTTTTAAGGCAGGGCTGTTTCATTCTCGTGAAAAACAGAGAGGGAGATGGGGAGATGGGGAGAATTTTCGAGCCAATAGTCGGGATCTAAGCCAAATTTATCCATCCATACTCGAAGGTAAATTAACGAATTGTTAGTCATTCGAGTTGATTGGAGTTATTGAACTAGACTAAAAAAGTCAAATTTTCATCACTAAAGAAGCTGCAAAACTAGCAAATTTCGGTTGATGAAAGTGAGCCCCCCATCCTCCTATCACCCTATCTCCCTAAATCGTTAACTTACGATACTTTGAAACAGCCCTGCCCTTTTAAGGGGATAATAAATAAAAATTTTCCTGTTCGTCAATCCTCTTCTTTTCAAGGAGAGGTGATTCTCAATTCTCAATTCTCAATTCTCAATTCTTGAACTCTTCTTATAAAAAAGAGGATTGACTAAAAGGAATTTTTTTTCTTTTTCCTCCATGAATGGAGAGGTTTTATACCTTAATTTTTGGCATTGCTGAGTGGCGGGATGAATATAACTGGGACAGGCATCCTGCCTGTTCCTGCCCGCCCGCAAATATAAGGAACGGGCAAGATGCCCATTCCACAAAACTATAAAACTATTAAAATCCCAAGCGTATTTATGCAACGCCTAATTTTTCGGTAATTGCTAAGATGATTTTTTTGTAGTGATAACTACCCTTTGCCTATCCAGAAGGCAACAGGTAAAAGGGAAGAAAAGCAAGAGCTAAGAAGAATAGGAAACAGAAAGTTTTTTGATCCCTAATTATCTAGACATGATATTACTCGGATTTGATATGACCTAAATTCATCTTAAACAAGCAGCCAAATCTTCATCCGGAGTAGCGATCGCCTGTAAGTTATATTTCTGCTGCAACAACTGAAACACATTGGGCGAAATAAAAGCAGGCAAAGTCGGTCCTAATCGAATATCTTTAATTCCCAAATACAATAAAGTCAACAAAACTGCCACTGCTTTTTGCTCATACCAAGACAAAATCATTGACAAGGGTAACTCATTCACACCCACATCAAAAGCTTTTGCCAAACCTAAAGCAATTTGAATTGCCGAATAAGCATCATTACACTGACCAACATCCATCAACCGAGGAATTTCACCTATTAAACCCATCTCTTTGTCGAAAAAGCGGAACTTACCACAAGCAAGAGTCAAAACCACACAATCTTCAGGCACCTTCTCCACAAACTCTGTATAATAATTCCGGTCAGGTTTCGCTCCATCACAACCACCCACTAAAAAGAAATGACGAATCTTGCCTTGCTTCACCGCATCAACCACAGTATCAGCAACATTCAAAACTGTATTTCGGGCAAAACCAACCATTACCTGTTTCGGTTCCCCATCTTCAGTAAACCCAGACATTGACAATGCTTTTTCAATTACGGGAGTAAAATCAGGAATACCATCTGCTGTTGGATCTAAATGAGTCATTCCCGGATATCCCACCGGACCAATACTAAATAATTTATCCTCATAATTTTCATGGGGAGGCATCAAACAATTAGTTGTAACTACTATCGGACCTGGGAATTTAGCAAAATCTTTAGTTTGATTTTGCCAAGCAGTGCCATAATGACCGTAAAAATGGGGATATTGTTGTTTTAAAAGCGGATAACCGTGGGAAGGCAAAAGTTCGCCGTGAGTATAGATGGTAATATCAGTATCAGCAGTTTGTTTTAAAATGGCTGCAATTTGTCGAATATCGTGACCAGAAACTAATATTGCTTTTCCTTTCCGGGGGTTTAACGGTACAGCAGTAGGTACGGGATGACCATAGGTTTTTGTATGACCTGCGTCTAACAATTCCATTGCTTTGAGATTAATTTCTCCCACTTCCAACGCCAGGTTTACCCAGTCGTCGAGGGTTAGGTCTTGGTTATTTAGGGCGACTAATGCTTCGGCAATAAAGTCATAAATTTTTTCATCTTCTTCTCCCAACTCCATAGCGTGGAATGTGTAGGAAGCTGCGCCTTTAATACCATAGATGACTGTTAATTTGAGAGAGAATATATCAATGTTACTATCAGAGTGAGCAAGAAATTTTAGAGAAACATTTTCACCTTGGAGAGATAAACTTTCACTGTAGTCTGGTTCGTAGTTAGCTAGGGGAGACCATTGGGTTTCAGGAATTTGAGTTTTCAGGTTTTCTCGGTGAGCGATCACCTGTTTAATATATTGAGCAAAGCTTTTTTTGTCAAAGTTAACGTTTGTCATTGTAGCAAATATTGACTCGCAGATAAAGATATCTATTTCTTTAGTAGAAATATTTAATTGTTTTGCCTGGAGTCTGACTTCTGCCAACCCCCGTAGGCAGTAAACTAATAAATCTTGTACGGCGTTCAATTCTGGACTTTTCCCACAAGCTCCCCATTGGTGGCATCCTTGCCCGCTGGCGGTTTGTTCGCATTGTTCACAAAACATAGACATAATTTTTTTCTCCTGGTAGGTTTTTATCCGTATAGACCTCTTGCAAAAGTTTTAATTAAATCAATTAGAGATATAGAATCAAAAATTTCACCCCTCCTATTCCTTATTACCTATTCCCTGACTTGTGCAAGAAGTCTTATATTTTTAATTTAGTTACTGGCTAGAAATTTTGTCTTTGACTTAAGTCAATAATTAGTAAATTTTTGAGGTTGCCGAATAATTTGTATTTTATTTAACTGCTAACTTCTATTTTTATGATAAGTCTCAAAACAGATTGCTGTTATTAAAACTTAGTTAAGAAATATTTTTTAAGTAGAAATTCTTATCAAGCATTTTGAAAAATTCACTAATGCTACATCACCACCTATAGCTCTACAAGCAAAAGTTAAAACCTTTTTCTATTCCCTTTTCACCCAAAGCTATTTTCTCTGGAAAAAAGTCTAATGATCTGCAAGTTAATAACTCATAACTTTGTTTTTTTAAATTTCATAAATATCCGAAAAATATTGTTTGTAAAATATGAAATATCACACTTATTATATGGTAAAATTCAGCTAAAAATCATTTTTATAATACTTTTTTGTAAAGCCGAACCTACATTTTTTTAGGTTTAATTAGACTGACAAACTTAAATAATTTATAAAAAAAACAATGAATGAACAAATATCAAAAATAAGTCAATTTATAGCTACTACTCAAATGTTTAATAGTCTTCCCTCAGAACATTTGCAGGCTGTTAGTCAAATAGCTAAATTTCAAATTTATCAAAAAAAAGAACCGATTTTTTGGGAAGGAGAAGCAGGTGTTGGCTTTTTTATTGTTTTCTCTGGCAAGGTCAAAGTTTTTAAATTTTCTCCTGAAGGAAAAGAACAAATTTTACACATATTTAGCACCGGAGAACATTTTGCTGAAGTGCCAGCTTTTGATGGCAAATGTTATCCAGCTTCCGCAGAAGCATTGACAAAAACTGAACTCTTATTTTTCCCTAGAATAGAATTTTTAAAACTATTAGAAAATCATCCGAAGATTGCGATTAATATGTTGTCAGTTTTTGCTAAATACTTGCGCTTATTTGCCAAATTAATTGAAGATTTATCACTGAAAGAAGTACCAGGAAGATTAGCCGTTTATTTATTAGAGTTAAGCGATCGCTCTTCTGACCCATCAGAAGTCAAACTAGATATGAGTAAAAGTCAATTAGCTGCATCATTAGGTACTATTCCTGAAACTCTTTCCAGAGTTTTTGCCAAGTTAAGCGAACAAAAATTAATTTCTATAGATGGTAAATCAATTAAATTATTAAATATTCCTGCTTTAAGAGTTTTATCCGCAGAAAAAAGAAATCAATTTTAACAATGGATAATGGCTAATTATTAGCGAACGCTTTTATTTAGTATAAAATTTCAATAATAAAGATGCTTTTTTTATATTCCATACTTCCCTATCTCCCCACATTCCCTTACCTAAAAATCAAGGTTTAAAGACTCTACTTTTAAGGAGGAAAAAAGACAAAAGTTCCTCTGAAGCCATCCTATTCTTAAAAAGAAGAGGTAATTATTAATTAAATAATTCAACTTTATTAGCCTCCCCTTTCAAGGGGAAAAAAGCGGTTGAGAGATGGCGTTATGGGAGCGGCTCTGCAAGAGCGGGTTTCCTCACCATATCCAATCGACCAAGAGAAGAAACAGTATTTCCTTGTATTCAATCAAGAGCAGTTTCAACCAGAGGTAATTATCCATTATCCATTATCCATTATCCATTAATGAACTATTCCTCTCCTGTCAAAGCATCTGCAAAAGGGTCTGGCAAAGCCTGTTGTATTTCCATTTCTTCATGATCTTCAACAGATAAATCTTCACTATTCAGATTTTTTTTTAAAATCTTTTTACTATTTTGACGCCGACTATAATCCTGCAATCTTACCAACTCATCTTGATAAACCGAAATAATTCTTGTCAGAGACTCAGCCACTTCATCCCAACTTTCGTCATCTATAATTTTTTCTGCAATACCTTGGAATAAATCCCCACTTTGGTTTTTTTGAACATACTCCTTCAGCAACTTACCAGACTTTTGTAAAGCTGCCTGATATGCCTCTCCATCAGACCACCAAAGCCCAGGCTGATTCAACAACCAAGTCAGAATATATTCTTGAGCGTGTTGCTCTTTCACCCAATTAGCAAGATACTTTAATTCATCCATAAAATACCCCTTTAAAATACCCCTTTGAACTAGAAAGCTTATTGCAATGATTAACTTAATCTGTAATGTACAGTAGGATATCATAATTTATTCATACTCTACATCTAAAATTTACCTAGAATTGAAACTGCTAAAATCAATAATAGTGCTGAATTTATTTATACAGAATTTTACCCTCTCTTAAAAGATTAATTTATTTGTATCGGCCTATACTTGAAATCTTAAAAAAAACCTTTAGTGGAAACAGTCAAAAAGAAACAACTGTAATCTAAAAACGGTAACTTAAATTAGAGAAAAAGTCAGGGAAGTAAAAATTATTATGGGACAGCAAAAATTTGGTGTTATAGGTCTAGCTGTAATGGGAGAAAACCTAGCCCTCAACGTAGAACGTAACGGATTCCCCATCTCTGTATACAATCGCAGTGGTGACAAAACTGATAAATTTATGGCAGAGCGGGCACAAGGGAAAAACGTACACGCCGCTTATACTTTAGAAGATTTTGTCCAATCCCTAGAAAGACCTCGTAGAATCCTGGTTATGGTAAAAGCAGGAGGACCTGTTGATAAAGTTATCGAACAACTTAAACCCCTCCTAGATAAAGATGATATGATTATCGACGGTGGTAACTCCCTCTACGAAGATACAGAACGCCGCACTAGAGAATTAGAATCTACCGGATTAGGTTTCATGGGGATGGGAGTTAGTGGCGGTGAAGAAGGAGCTTTATGGGGACCTAGTTTAATGCCTGGTGGTACAGAGGCTTCTTACAAAGAATTAGAACCAATTTTAACTAAAATCGCTGCTCAAGTTGATGATGGTCCTTGTGTCACCTATATCGGTCCTGGTGGAGCTGGTCACTATGTGAAAATGGTACATAACGGGATTGAGTATGGCGATATGCAGTTAATTGCTGAAGCCTACGACTTGTTGAAAAATGCTGTAGGAATTAGCAACGAACAACTCCATGAAATTTTTGCTGAGTGGAACAAAACTCCAGAGTTGGAATCTTTCTTAATTGAAATTACTGCAGATATCTTCACTAAAAAAGACACTGAAACTAGCAATCATCTAGTTGATATGATTGTTGACTCTGCTGGACAAAAAGGTACAGGTAGATGGACGGTAATTAATGCTTTAGAGTTGGGTGTTGCTGTTCCCACTATTACTGCTGCTGTTAATGCTCGGATTATGTCTGGGATTAAGGATGAGCGTGTCGCTGCTGCTAAAGAATTGACAGGTCCGACTGGTAAGTACGAAGGTGATGCCCAAACTATGATTAATAAGGTAAGGGATGCTTTGTACTGTTCTAAGATTTGTTCTTATGCTCAAGGTATGGCATTGTTGGCTGCTGCATCCAAGGAATTTAATTACAATCTGAATTTGGGTGAGTCGGCACGGATTTGGAAAGGTGGTTGTATTATTAGAGCTGGATTTTTGAATAAGATTAAGAAGGCTTTTGATGAAAATCCTGGTCTACCTAATTTATTGTTAGCTCCAGAATTTAAGCAAACTATTCTCGATCGCCAAGATGCTTGGCGGGAAGTTGTTGGTTTGGCTGGTCAGTTAGGATTACCTGTTCCTGCTTTTAGTGCTTCTCTGGATTATTTTGATAGTTATCGTCGGGGAACTTTACCTCAAAACTTAACTCAGGCTCAACGGGATTATTTTGGTGCTCACACTTACGAGCGTATTGATAAGCCTCGTGGTGAATTCTTCCATACTGAGTGGCCTACTAAATAATTCTTTACCATTCAAAAATTAGGCGATCGCTCTTTGGTTAAATAGAGGCGATCGCCGTTTGCTATATCTATAATGTTAGACATCTCATCGTAGGGGCGAATTCCTGCGGAATGCTGCGCAAACGCGATTCGCCCCTACTACCAAAATATTACAACTAAAGTGGGATTACTATAGTAGATATTATTAGAGGAAGGTTTAGTGAACAAACATTTCCCGTAATTTTTCTTCCTGCTCTTTTGGCAGATTAGTTGCTACAATTTCAAAATCTATCTCTTTAATCACTTCTGCTACCCGATCTACAACTGCATCTGTGCTTAACAAAAATAATGCAGAAGTTCCCTCAGTTACTTTTGTGCGGACATCTTTAATAAAATCATCATTGATGCCAATATCTTTGAAAGAAGCACTTAAAGCTCCCATTGCAGCCCCAATAGCCATTCCGAAAATCGGTACAAAGAAAATGATACCAAATAGCATTCCCCAGAAAGCACCATCTAAAGCACCTAGAGCTTTAAGGTCATATAATTGACGGGTTTTGGGTTTTTTCTTTCCTTCTATCCAACTCACAATTGCTGCATCTTGAATTTTGATTAGTTCTTGTTTTTGTAAGTCACCCAAAATACTAATCATTTTATCTGCACCGTCAGCAGTTGGGAATTTTAAAACTGTTAGAGTTGCCATTGAAATTCTCCTTAATGAGCAGAAAATTAATTTATATGTTTGACTATAGAAGATTTTATCAGGAATCATCGCGTAGCAAGAACACTATATTTTTTCAGCCTCAAACCGTGAATTTGTATCTACAGTTTGGTTGGGAAAAATTTTTCTTGTCCTAAGCTTGCTCAAAGGCATTTTTTGAATAATTTTGACATACTCTCCCAGGGCTGTTTCATTCTTGGTTAAGAAAGAAGGGGAGCGAGGGAGCAGGGGAGAATTTTCCACGCTTACCCTAGATTTTCCTCAAATTTATCAATTCTTCTTAAACGTTAATTAACGAATTGTTGTTATCTCAGAGAATTAAACCAGATATTTTAGACAGAGTTTAATGACACTCCGAGGCTGAAAAATCGGCAAATTTTGGCTAATTTCTCTATTTCGTGATCCTCTAATACCATTTTGAAAAAAGAATGTTACGAATAGTAAGGGCAATAAAAATATTTTACAGGAGATATCTTTTTGACAAAAAGGATGATTTACGGCATAAAAAATGGTATTGAAGCCATTCCCATGCGACTCCTGACTCCTGACTCCTGACTCCTGACTCCTGACTCCTAAAAATCCCCCTAGTTATTTGTAGCAAACATTTATAAAATTGGTATAATCTCTCGTTCTCCTTAAATTGTTAACTCACGATACTTTGAAACAGCCCTTCCCTAAAAGGGGGAAGCTTTAAACCAATTTTTTTGGTAAAGAGATACTTGTACTAATTCATTGAATATGTTTTGCTAAATAAATATACTTTCAAATTTTAATTATTTTTCTGTATAGATGGAGTAATAAAACTATTGCGCAATGGTTAAAGAAAAAAACAAAAAAATCGTCGGAACTACAGAAGCAGCATTTTTATTGGGTATTTCAGCTCAACGTTTGCGGGTATTATTAGCTCAGGGTAGAGTTAAAAATGCTGAAAAGGAAAATGGTTTTTGGCAAATTCCTGCTTATGGGCGTAAAGGTTTTGAAATGCCAATTATTTTTCCTGGTAGAAGGGGTCCGAAAGGTAATTGGTGTAAAGAAAAGCGGGCTAACCCTACAATGATTCATGTCAATCAGCACCTAATTAAGGAAAATGCCAAGAATCCACTAAAGGAATTGAAGCCTGTAATTTCTGTAAAGCAAACTAACTGTAATGATTATGGTTATCAGTTAGAAATTAAGGGTCCTTGTCGAATTGTGTATCGTCCTCACGACCCGGCTGAGTGTGGCGCTCATTTGTGGATTGATACTTTTAGTCGGGTCCAATTTGTAGATACAAATTTTCATCCGATTAGTGCTTGCCGAGCATATAGATATGTATAGATGTAAGTAGGTAGATAAAATTTATATTTTTTCCCATATCTGTCGTGATAAGCTGATAGTTAGAGTCAGAAACATGAACGACAGATGAATAATGCTGTAAACAATCAAGCCCTAGTAGATGCTTTGGCAAAAAATCTACCGGAGGACGCATCTGAAGTTGAAGTCGATCAGATTTTTGCATCTGAATTATTTAACTTTTTAGGTTTTCAAGTAAATGAACGAGTGCCTTCTTTTCATACAAGAAGTCGTACCAATCCAGTCGATCATGCTTTACGTCATAATAGGGAAGATGACATATTTAATCAAACTAGAACTAACCCAGATGTTCTTGTAGAATTGAAAAAGCGGAATCTTAATTTAGCTCCTGGTTCAAAAGGATATAAAGACACTTTTACACAAATTCAAAGGTATTTATTAGCCGAAAACTGTAAAGCAGCGAAGTGGGGAATAATTACCAATGCTAATCACATCCAATTATTCAGAAAGCATGAAAAAGTTGTTCATCCGGCAACAATCTGTCTGGGAATTAATCCAGAAAATATCATCAAAATCGCTACTTTAATTAAAGAAAAAATTGATAAACCACGAAAAGCATTAACAGTAGCAGTCTATAACAATAAAGGTGGGGTAGGAAAAACTACAACTACAGTTAATACCGCAGCAGCCCTATCACTTTCTGGTAAAAAAGTTTTGATTGTTGATTTTGACCCGAATCAAAGAGACATGACAAATTGTCTAGCAATTAAACCAAGTACACCTACTTTTTATGATTCCTTAATAGATAAAAATATTAATGTTAGAGATGTAATTTCTCCCTACATCGGCTATAAAAAATCAAAAAAAGAATACGGTTTTGATGTAATTCCTGTCCATGAAGAACTTAGCAATTTTAATTGGGATAATATTACACAAGAAATTACTTTTGACCGATTAAGTAAAGAATTAGAGCAACTAAAAAACAACTACGATTATATCTTGATTGATTCTCCTACTAACTGGTCAATATTTAGTGTTAGTGCTGTTTATGCAGCAGATGTAGTTTTACTTCCAGTAGAACATAATAGCTTACCTTCTCTAGAAAATGCGGCTAAAACTATTAAGGAATATATACCAAAAGTTCAACAAGCAAGAAGAAAAAATAGAGATTTCGGACCTATAGCTTTGCCGATTTTTTTCAATGGCGGAAAAATGAGCGAACCTCAAAAAAGACGTGTTCAAATCTATATTGATAAATTAATTCAAGATACTCAAAAGAATTCAAATAATAAGTTTAACCTTCAACCATATTTTTATCCTTACTATACGAAAGCAAGTAAAAACAGAACAATATTTGAGTTGCCTTATCATGCAGCTATAGCAAATTATGCTTTTCTTCATACACCTGCTGCTTATAAAAATAAGGTGGTTTATGACAATTACAAGAGTTTGGTTAAGGAGTATTTTCTACAATGAGCAATCTGAGTAAAATTGGTAAGTTAATACATCTTTATATGGATGAAATTGAAGCGGGAGATGGAACAAATGCTCCAGATTTTTTAATTTCATCAACGGCAAAATTTATGAATGAAACTGGTGGGAGAAATTGGATACCTGTCATTGTTAAAGAAGTAGGAGAAGATCAATATCAAGTAATTGGCAATTCTTTTATTTTTGCTGTAGCTGAAGCTGCTGCTTTAGAAAAAGTTTGGTGTATTATTGCTGATGAAAGTGAAGAAACTGAAAAAATTAGCAAAATTTTATCTGGAGAAAAAATACCACAAATAAATCTTTCGACTGCCACAAGAGATGAAATTAAAGCAGCTATTCAATACTTAATTGAAAAACCAGACAGTCAACTTAAAAGAGTTAAATTGCCAGTAGTTACAAATCGCATTGATGAAGCACCACGTCAATATTGGAAAGATTTTAAACCAATCACAAAATTAGGGTGTGGAATTACGACAGCTAAAGTTAATGCTTTAAAAGAAGTCTTCTATCTAACTCCCCAACCAATACCAGAACCAGAGAAAGTAAATCTTTCCATTGCCACAAAAGACGAAATTAAAGCAGCGCTTCAATATTTAATCGAAAAACCAGACAGCAAACTTAAACAAGTTGACCTAGAAAAAGCAACAAACTGTATTGATGAAGCACCACGTCTATATTGGAAAGATTTTAAACCAATCACAAAATTAGGATGTGGAATTACGAAGGCGAAAGTTAATCTTTTAAAAGAAGTATTTTATCTGACTCCCGAACTAATCTCAGAAATAATAACAGACCGAAATGTTTTGAATAGTATGACAGTAACAGAGTTGAAAAAAATGGCAAAAAAACAGGAGATACCTGGATATACCAAAAAAAAGAAAGAAGAATTAGTTGAGTTGTTAAGCGCTATTAATTAGTATCCAAGATTGATAAGAAACCACCAAACTGATGAAAAATTATTGCTAGTGGCTTGTTATATCATGTCCATTTGAATAGTTATAATTAAAGCTCGTAGTAGGGCTTCAGCCCCCCAGATAGATATAGCACTACGCAAATACCTTAGGAAATTCCTCTGTTCCCTATTCCCTGTTCCCTTACAACCCAAACTTATTGTCCTCACCAAAAGACGTAGTGCTATATTTTATGGTCTAAAGCCCTACTACAAACAAGAACTTTTTTATCACTCATTATCCGGACATCATATTAGTCAATTTTGGTAAGAGCGATCGCCTGTTAAGTAAATAGTCTGGGGAAAATTATCAAGCAAAAATAAAGATAAAAACTGTTGATTACCTAAACCAATAACAAAAAAATAAAATACAAAATTACGTTCACCCTTTACAGCGTTTTTGTATAGGTAACAATAGGGACGTTCCATGAAGTCCCTACTGTTACCCATCTCCCAATCTTCCCATCTCCCCATCTCCCCATCTCCCCATCTCCCAATCTCCCCATCCCCCCATCTCCCCATCCCCCCATCTCCCCATCCCCCCATCTCCCAATCTCCCAATCTCCGAATACCCCCAAATCCCGAACTCCTTTACTCCCTACTCCTATTTACCCTAGGAACAAACAGAACAAAATCAGTAGGAACTATCGGCTCAATACTTGAGTTAAAACCACCTACTTGATTAGTACGCAATATCGACAACGAAGCACCAAACTGGAGAAAAATCATTGCTAGTTGGTCGTTAGTAAACCGAGGTAGGAGCGATCGCCAACTTGCTGCAAGTTGCCCTAAAGTTTCGAGGGGAGTTTCTACAGGGAAACCTCCTAGAGTTGTTGCTTCATAACGCCAGTCTGTTCTTGCTCTTCCTAAAGGTGTTAAGTGATTTTCTAAAGTTTTGACTAGGTTAGTCAACTTTTGAAATCTTTGAGTTTGTTCATCATCGGGATGTTCTCTCAACCATTTCATAATTAGGGGATTTAATTTCAACTGGGCGACCATCCGGTTCAAAGCTGTATAGAGTGCTTGACTAGAATCTTGTACACAGGAATTTATCGGACTGACAGAAGTAGTACCTCTACCATCTCCAGTTCGATAACGAGCTGCCATTACATCTAGTTCTTGCACTATATAATTGAGTGGGGAAAATTTAACGCCATTAAAATCATAATCTTCAGTCATAGGTTTGAACTTAATAATAATCTCGGAAGTAGGGCGAACTCCTAACCATCCCCATTGTCGATCGCCCATATATCTCATCCAAGATAAGGTACCGGAAATAATTCCATCACAGTTATGCGTGTAGATTTGTCGATATTCCAGATTAAACCGAAGTTCATTAGTCAGGGGTTCCCGCACTACCTTTGCAATACCAAAAGCAAAATGACCAAAAAATATTCCCAAGGGTGAAAGTTCTGGTTTTTTCCCGCCAATACCTCCATAAACGTGCATGAAAATAGCGCGTTCCCCTTCTTGCCAAATAGGAGCATCAGAAATTTCACTTTCTTCTGGTTTTTCAGTAGGATCGAGGAAAATATTTGCAATATTACCTTTCGGCGCGACTTCCTCCTGCCAATATTTATGGTTGATATAATCTAAGGTGGCTTTTTTTCCAGAAATTATTGTCTGAGGTTGAACAGAAAATAAAGCACGAGGAGCGATCGCCTGTACGACAAACTTGCCTACAGAATTTTTTGCTCCATAAATATACCAACCTCTGGAATTTACAGGAGAATTTTCCAAACCTTCATTAGTAGAAGGTAAAACACCATTACGGTCAGCAACCACAGAAGGAATATAAACAATTTCCTCCATACCATCAAATTCCTGAGAGTTGGGGTTATAGTGAGAAACCCGAAATAAATCGTCGCCGACAAACTCTTTAATTTTCACCAACCCATAAAAACGACCAGAAATTTGAATCGGTTCGCGACTAATATATAGACTTGGGCGACCTGTACCAGTATCCTCAACTATCACAGGCTCAGGTAAAGCTACTATCACATCATCTTCTGGTCTGGCACCTGCTAAAGATTCCAGAGGATTAACATTTTGCCAATTATTTATTCGGTCTGGATGAATATTTCCCTGTTGCTTACTTACCCTTACCTGCTCGACAAATTTAACATTCGTTGTCACAAGCTGAACATAAGTTTGTAAGTTAGGATCATCACTCCAACGTAAATTTACAATTTGTCCGATGAGGTGTTGATTTGCCGAATCTGCTGTATGAAGTTCTAGTAAAACACCTTTAACTTTTTCCCTTTCTTCGGCAG
Source organism: Dapis purpurea BLCC-M126 (assembly GCF_050015975.1). NCBI lineage: Bacteria > Bacillati > Cyanobacteriota > Cyanophyceae > Oscillatoriales > Microcoleaceae > Dapis > Dapis purpurea. Next base: position 14,278 of record NZ_JBNHER010000138.1, read on the forward strand.
TCGGTAAAATTAACCGCCCTACATAAGTACCGATAGGTTGATAAAATTCTGAATTAATATTTTGAGTAATTTCAAGTTGGCTAAATTGAGCATCATTAAAATTTTCTCCTTCTGCTATTGGTAAATTTTCTAAATCTTCCTCTGTTGAGTTTTGGCTATTGCCGACTAAATTTTCTCTCTCAATATTTTGAGTAATTTCAAGTTGGCTAAATTGAGCATCATTAAAATTTTCTCCTTCTGCTGTTGGTAATGTTGGTAAATTTTCCAAATCTTCCTCTACTCCTTCTGCCCTCTCTTGGTGCGCATTCCCTTGCGTCTGTCGCCGACGCGGGGTCGCACCGCTATTCCCTATTAAAGGATAATAATTAGGATGATTAAATATAGCCTCCTTATAAAGCTCGTAATTACTAAAAGTTCTAAAATCATCAGGATTTAATCCAGTAGCTCCCCAATTTTTCGTTAAAATTCCCGAAATAATATCCAATGTTTGCTGTAGATAAGTTCTACCATCAGGCAACCTTTCACTTCCCATCGGACCTGCTTCAGCATTATGAGCAACCGGACCAAGAGAAATAAAACTAATCTTATCTCGACGTTTAGCACAATTCCAATTAGACAGGAATAACAGCGGCCACCTGCCAGGAAACATAAGCGGACCTAATTTCTCCACACCATCCTTTTCTCCCACCAGATGATACAAACGCTCTACTTCCATTGCTCCAGTATTGCCACTTATTACCCCTGCCAAAGAAATAACTTCAATTGGAGCACCCGTCGCTTGCTTGAGAAAAGATACCGCCCCCATAGACATTTGACCGCCTCCACTATAACCAATCAGAGCGATCGGTTTTTTACTACCCAGAGGATAACCAAAGTGGAGAAGACTATCGAATAAAACTTGTGCTAATCCCTGATTTTGAATCGGACCATAACGGGGATCGGCAGCAACAGCAACAGCAGCCACATTTCGCAAGTTGATAATACCTGCAATGGGGTTATCAGGATTTCTATCAGCAATAGAATCAAGAATATTCCACAAAAATGCTAAAGGTCTATCTCCCGTTAAAGGTCGGTTTGTGGCAGAATAAGGCATAATACCCTTAATAATTGCTACATCTAAAGGAGTAGCATCAGCTAAACTATCTAAAAAATTTTCAACAATGGGTATGTATTCGTAAGTACCTTGATTAATTCCATCCAAATACAAAACATAAACGGAAGCATCTTGGCGATCGGGTACTTCTGCAACTAAACTGCCTGAATATCTGAGAGTTGGAGCTTCATACCATCCCGCCCACCAAGTTAAAGATTCTAGGGGAGTAAAAATTATTGAGCATAAAAGAGCAATTAAACTGATACCTACTAAGTTAATGGTAAGTTGAACCGTATCGTTAAAAGCTATGAACCAAATAGAGAATAAATTTCCAGATGTGGGTGAGAGTAGGATGATGAGAGAAAAAACAATAAATGCAATAATTATATATTTGAAGATCGATTTAATTTTCTGCTTTTGCGGTTTATTAGTTTCTTGAGGTAACAAGTCAGTGGTAATTTGGAAGGAACTAGATTCGTTTCCCGCCATAACAATTTCTTCTAGTTGTTGCCTATCTGTGACTAACTCAGTTCCAGCAGCAAGATTTAACAACCATTGCCCAAAAGCAGTAATCGGACGACCAATAGTGCGCTGAGATACTTGATGTACTATCCATCCCAAGATATTACAGGCAAATGCTCCCCAAATATTCAGTTGCGTAATTTCTCGTATTCCTGTGATTTCTGCTAGTAGAGTCCATAGGGTGAGTAGGACACTGATGGGAATGCCAAAATAAGGTAATCCAATCAGAAAACCTAACATTTGAGGCGCATAACTCAACCCTAAGCTACGGATAACTGTTAGTAGTTCCACGTTGGTATTGAAAAATACTTGCCCAGTTAACCAAAGACTAATTGCCCAAAACCCAAAGCCAAAGACAAATATAATTGCAGAAATTCCTAAGCTGAGGAAAAAGCGTAATTTTTGAACTTTATTAATGAATAGTACAACAGATTGTCCGATGGCTTGTGACAAACCAGCAATTAAGACAATAGTTAATGCTACCTGTGTACCTTGAGGTAGAGTATTAATTTGGTTATAAACTTCTGGATTAAGAGTTAATGCACCTGATATGAGATGCCAAAATTGATCGAAAGCTGATTTTGTCATAGTCTTTATTGAATCAAGAAAAAGTTAGAAGGAACAATAAAAGGTCATAGCAAATGTTGGATGTCTCAATCCTATAATATCTTTGCCATTCATGGTTTACCTTTCAGAAACAACTTTACATATTATATTTAAGCAGATTTAGTCTAGACTAAATTATTTTTTGCTGAAAATTTTCTCAAAATTAGGTGTTAAGGGATAGTGACAAAATTGAGAATAGTTGAAAGGTCTTAAAATCTATCTTATCCTACTAAAAATATATTATTATCCAGGCATTCTTATAACTGAGAATTAGAGATAGTTATTTTCATAAAAATAGTAAAGTGTTTGAGAAATAAAAATGCAAAATATTGCTTTAAGTTCAGCATGAATCAAACAAATAATTCTCTTAATAGAGCTTTTCAATTTACTGTAATAGATCAAATTCTGTAGGTAAGTCTATCAAAAAGATAGTTGGTGTAATTCATTAGTTCACTATTAGTATTTTTCTCTCTTAAAAGCTTTTTGAATCCTACTTTGGGTGTACTGAGTGGGCCTTACTCTATTTTAATACATTCTGACAAAGTTGACATATAATGAGTAAAATACAAATTAAAAGTTGACATTGTTGAAAAGACGAGCTAACTTAGATATATAGACTCGGCAAGGAGGTGAGTTAAATTATGGCCGACGGAGATATTCTCCACGACAGACTTTCCAGGCTTTATCAGAAACCGTACAAGTGGCTTTGTCAGGGAAAAGCTGATAATAATGAATGTGCCAGGGTTTTGATGAGTGCAATATTACGGGATATTCAGAAAAAAGGCGCTGCTCCAGTGATACTTGCTAAACAGATAGGAGAGAGTTTGAAACAATCCTTTGATAATGGATGTAGAGATTGGGGTTCTGTAGGTAAAGAATTAGAGCGGCTGGCACAACAGGCTTCATGTTCACATTACCTTCGAGAACTTGTTCTTCGCGCTGGTAAGAATATCCTCCATAATATTCGTTACGGTAGTGCAATAGAGACTAGCAAATTAGTAGAACTCACTGTTAGGCAGTACATACACGAAATATATAAGTCAAATTTTGAGCAATCGATTCCTTTGACTACTAATCATTACAATGGTGTAGATAATGATACTGTGATAAAGCGTGTTCAGGCAGTAGGTCTAGAAATTTTGCCCACTTTCAGCAAATGGGCGAAGCAAGTAAATACAGATGAGGATGTGGCAAACTTACGATTACCACGACGTCAGAAAGTAAAAGAGATAGACCTTGGGGAAAATTTACTATGAATGAAACAATTTCTACTGCTTATAAAAACGAGAGCGATCGCTGCGATTATATCTTTAACTTTGGGCCTATATCTAACAAGAATGGAATTGTAAAGTTCATCGATTCTTCTAAAGGTAAAGAATCAAAAGTCGATATTAATATTAATGTAGACGATAAAGATTTTGCTTACGGGGTTAGGAAAAAATTCCCAACAATTGTTGCCGATATTGTTGACCTCGCAGTTGCCATTCACGCTTCAGACCGTCTTGCTCCTCATAAGCTTGACCAAAACCAGCGCTGTCTTCATGTTGTGCTTCCAGTACGTCATCCAGAATTATTAAGTGCTGAACCATTTCTGACAAAGTTAAAAGAATTACTAGACTGGGCAACTGGAAGCAAATGGGTTTTTGACTTCCAAAAACGAAAAGCACCAGGACGCTTTGTGGAAAAGCAATTAGTTTTACCAATTATCTCTGAAAGTTCGGAAGTAGCACTTTGGAGTGGTGGTCTTGATGCTTTAGGCGGTTTGTACACTCGTCTACAGATGTACCCAGAAAAGTCATTCGTATTGTTCGGAAGTGGTAGTAATAATATCGTTTATGCCAATCAGGAACGGGTAGCAAAAAAGGTTCAATCTATATTTCCCAACCGTTGTGACCTCTGTCGCGTTCCTATTCACTTCCAGGATAGTGGCGAGTATCATAAGAACAAACTTTCCCGTGGGCGAGGTGTGGTATTTACCTTGCTTGGTGCTGCCTGTGCATATCTTATGGGTAGTCAGGTTCTCTCTATCTACGAAAATGGAGTTGGAGCAATTAATCTTCCTTACCGTGCATCTGCAATAGGATTAGACCATTCTCGATCTGTTCACCCATTAACTCTATTGATGGTAAGTGATGTCATTTCAGAGCTTTTGGGAGAAAAGTTTCAGGTAAAGAACCCATTTCTTTTTTGGACTAAAGGCCAAATGTGTCAAGCATTAGCTAAAGATAACAGAATTGACTTGCCACCAATAACTATGTCATGTGACAGTCCACATCGTCAGCAACCAATTCAGTGTGGGTATTGTTCCTCCTGCATTTTGAGAAAGCAATCTCTTGCTGCCTCAAAAATAGAAGACAAAACTCGCTATATAGTGCCTCATGGAGAACCCCCTAAAGAAGACCAAACCTTATATTTTCGTCATATGGTTGCTCAGGTTCGTACTTTCCAGGACCTACTCACTACCTCTAATGAGATCGATATTCAGTGGGAAACTCTGACGAGAGAATTTCCAGTATTAGATGATATAGTAGATCGCACTGCTGAAACAGAAAGTCTGTCCATTACTGATATGCAAAGCAGTCTGGTCAAGTTATATCAGACTTACGTTTCCGAATGGAATATGGTAAAATCTATAATAGAAAGAGATTTATTGGATCGAGATTTCGCCAAGATCCAACAGACTTTCACAGTAAAAAGTTGAGGGACAACACCATGACTAACAATGTCCTTGACAACATCGATTTACGGCAGTTGGGAGAACGCCTCCAACAAGCTCGTAATAAATGCGGTATGACTCAAGCTGATGCTGCAAAAGTCATTAATGCTGCAAGGACCACGATGGTTGCTATAGAAAAAGGAGAACGCCGTCTGAAGGCAACCGAACTAATTAAACTTGCTCGTGCTTACAGAATATCTGTAAGTGATTTTGTCCGCGAGCGTCCAGTAGTTGAACCTTTTCAGGTTCAATTCCGGAAAGCTTATCGGCAAAATGAAGTAGAAAAATCTCAGATTGAATCTGTGATTGAGGAATGGGAGAAATTTTGTCAAAATTACCTAGAAATTGAGGAAATTATGAAAGCACCGCTTCCACAAAACTATCCTCGTGAGTATGAGGTGAGTGGGATGCCAATAGAACGTACTGCCGAAGCTATTGCAGTTGAAGAACGTCAGCGACTAGGACTTGGAGATGGACCTATTCCTTTACTTCGGGATACCTTGGAGCAGACTGTCGGACTGCGCATTTTCTACTTGAAGATGCCATCAAAATATTCAGAGATTTACACTTATGATGAAAAACTTGGTGGGTGTATGGCAATTAATGCTAGTCATCCTGAAGAAAGAAGACGTTGGTCTCTAGCACACGGGTATCTACATTTTCTTGCTCATCGACGCAAAGCTGTAGTCGATCTAGCTGATGCTCAATATCAAAGAATGCCAGCAAGTGAGCGACTTGCTGAAGCTTTCCCAAAATATTTTCTGATGCCAACGAGTGGTTTACTGAAGCGGTTCAATGATATCTGCCGTGAAAATAAAAATCAAAAGTTTACGCCGACTAATTTATTTACTTTAGCTCATTACTACGGCGTGTCTGTAGAAGCTCTGACTTATCGGTTGGAAGAAATGGAACTTCTGCCTTCTGGAACTTGGGAAAGATTGCGAGACCGTGGTTTAAAAGTGAGAAAGGTACAAGAGGAACTAGGTTTAGAAGCGATTCCTCAACGTACAGATACCACACCTATTCACTATCAACATCTGGCTATTGAAGCACTAGATCAAGGTTTAATTACTGAAGGGCGCTTTGCAGATTTTCTCAATGTCGATCGCCTAGAAGCACGTCGTATTGCTAACATATTACGAGAATATTCTAGTGGAATAATGGATAAAGCAACCGATATAAATTTACGCGAGGCGCAGGAATGAGGGAGGTTAAATTAAATTATGAAAATTTCTGGCTCCCACCTTCTTCTAGACACTTGTTGCATCATAAATTTTTGGGCATCGGGTCATCTTCTGGAGATTTTGAAGTCTATTCCATCTCAAGTTGCAGTGACTCAAGTTGTACTAGAAGAAGAGTTACAAATTCTCCAACGTCAGCAAAATGAAGGTGATGAAAGTGCTATTCAGTTTCAGACAGCTATAGATCGGGAGATAGTTAAAATTGTAGACTTTGACTTCGACTCAGACGGCGAAACTGAAACATTTGTGAATTATCTGGCAAATAATCTCGGTGATGGTGAGGCAGCAACTTTTGCCATAGCTTTTCATAGAGGATGGGGGATCGCTACCGATGATAAGAAAGCAATATCATTTATTCAGCAGGAAGCACCCCATCTTCAAATTTTCTCAACCCCAGAAATAATTAAATATTGGTCTGAGGAAAGAAAGATTGACTTTCCACAACTATCTGAAGCTCTAAATGCAGTTGAAAAAAAAGGAAAATATTCACCTCCAAAAAGCCATATCCTGAGAAATTGGTGGGAAAATAATTTAGCAAAATAAAGTTTTAATTTTAGATTTTAATTACCTAATTATAAAAGTTCGATAAAAGTTTGCCAGGAATCTCTATCAATCTTCCCTATTTTCTATAATCAGATTTATCTAACATTCTTTTTTCATCCTTAGTATCATATAATTGGTTTAAATTAAAACTTAAACTATTTTTCTTGCCTCCAAATTTAGCTGGAGGTATTGATAACCGATAACTAATATATGAAACCTTACCAAAAAATTAAAATCCAAGAATGTTATGAAGCATTAGTTCCAATTCCCTTAGAATTATTTGCTATTGAATCACCTCATCCCTATCAAAAATTAGGTGCGCCCTATCATCTGTCTCAAACAAATTCGCCTTATTTTTTACGTCAAAAAGTATTAGATAGTTTGATAATATCTCAAACAAAACTACAACAAAATTATCCCAGTTGGCATATCCAAATATTTGATGCTTATCGTCCTATTACCGTACAACAATTTATGGTAGATTACACCTTTGCAGAAACAGTAAAAGCTCAAGGTTTAACATTGGATAGTCCGTCTTTAACTGAAGCAAAACGTCAAGAAATTTTAGAGCTAGTTTATCAATTTTGGGCAACTCCTAGTCTAGATGCTACTAAACCACCACCTCACAGCACTGGTGCTGCTGTAGATGTGACTTTGGTTGATGCTAATAACCAAACAGTTGATATGGGTTCTCCTATTGATGAGTTATCCCCTCGCTCATATCCCAATTATTTTTTAGAGTGTCAGGATAAAGAAGCTCAAAAATATCATCAACATCGACAATTATTGACAGAGGTAATGTTGTATGGTGGGTTTGAGCAGCATCCACAGGAATGGTGGCATTTTTCTCTGGGCGACCAAATGTGGGCTTGGTTATCTAATAGTAGAGGTGAAGTTGTGGCAAGATATGGAAGAGTAGAGTAGTAGTGTTTCTGATGGGAAATACTGAATATCGAAACCTATGGAACATCAACATAATTTGGAAATATAAATAACAATGAAAAAACTAAAAATAGTCTTTTTTAGCGTTTATATTTGTTTAACAATACTCTCAAGGCAAAACTCTGCAAAAGCCAATTCCATCTCCCCAGAAAATTTTTCTACCTTTACAGAATGGTGTTTAAATCAAACTAATATTTCTTCTACTGCTCAACATACTGTTAAAATTCTTTTGCAAAAAGCTAGAACAGAAAATTGCGTTGAAGCAGGGGAAAAACTTTCTCGCCTCTCCTTTATTTCCCTCAGCAATTATCGTATTAGAAACATTGCCCCAGTATCCAGCCTCAAAAATCTCACTCGACTTTCTCTCAATGATAATCAAATTGTCAGATTATCCGCCCTATCTCAACTACCAAAACTGACTCGTTTATCTCTGGATGGTAATAGAATCAGAAATGTTTCTGATTTCTCTAAATTAACCAACCTAACTCACCTCAGTCTCAGTGATAATAATATTAAAGATTTGTCTCCCTTATCCAATTTAACCAGACTAACTCATCTCAAACTAATTTTTAATCAAATAGAAGATTTATCTCCCCTATCTAAATTAACCCAATTAACTGAACTAAATCTGGGAGTTAATCGCATCAGTAATATCAGCCCTTTGATAACTTTAACCAATTTAACTCACCTATATCTTAATGATAATAATATTAGGGATCTTTCTCATCTATCAAACCTAAACAACTTAACCAACTTATATTTATATCGGAACGAAATTAGTGACATTTCGCCTCTATCTAACCTAAATAACTTAACTTATCTTAGCCTCAGCGATAACTACATTACAGAAGTGTCAAACCTTTCTAGTTTAAATAATCTAAAATCTCTGATTCTAGTTTTTAATCAAATTACAACAATAGACTCTTTATCAACCTTGAGTAAACTTACTTTACTAGATTTAAGTCGTAACAAAATAACAGATGTTAGTTCCTTATCAACTCTGACGAAATTAGAATCCCTATATCTGCGAAATAACCCTGTTAGCAAAAAAAATTGCCCTATTCAACCAGAATCAATTTGTCGCTTCTAACAATTTTCTGCAAAAGATAGTAGAATCTATTCCTAGTAAGTTACTAAAATCTGAATATGCTAAAAATATTTTCAAGTATAACCCAAGCCTATAAAACAATAATCTACCTTTCAAGCACATTGACTTTATATTTAGGAATCTGTCATTATTTACCGGCATTTTCCCAGGAGTCAAAACTAACAGATAACTACACAACATTTCAAGAATGGTGTGAAAATAAGGCTAATCTTCCTGAAGAAACCAAACATACTGTCAATCTCTTATTAGAAGAAGTTGACACAGAAGATTGCAATATTGCCAACAAAAAGCTTTCTAGTACAGATAGAATTAGTATATTTCGCCGTCAAATTAAGGATGTCAGACCGATTTCTAGCCTCAAAAATCTGAAAATTCTTAACCTAAAATTTAATGAAATTACTGATATTAGTTCCCTAGTTAATTTAAGTAATTTGATTGAACTTGACTTATGGAATAATCAAGTTTCTGATATTAGTCCACTTGCTAAATTAACTAAACTGAAAAATATAAATCTGATTAATAACCCTATTGAAGATATTAGCTCTTTATCTAGTTTGACTAATTTAACTAACCTTGCTTTAGTGGGTAATAAATTTACTGATCTTAGCCCTTTATCAAATCTAACTAAACTTAGTAGTATTGCCTTAAATCGCAATCAAATTACTGATATTACTCCTCTCTCAAATTTAACTCAGCTTACTAGAGTGCGTCTTTCTAACAATAAAATTACAGATATTAGTCCTTTATCATCTTTAAGTAATTTAACTAATCTGGAACTTGTAGATAATCAAATTAGTGATGTTACTCCCCTATCTCAGCTTACCAGTTTAACTTTTCTAAATCTCAGAGATAATAAGATTACTGATGCTACTTCCCTAAAATCTTTAACTAGGTTAAGTACTCTTAATTTACAAGGAAATCCTCTCAATGAAAAAATCTGTCCTCTTCAGTCTAGTTCAGTTTGTAGATTTTAATTTTTTCTAGTTTTTAGCTAGTAATTGGTAAGGAGTAATGATTTTAATTAACTTCTTTTTTGTTTTAAAAATTAAAAATGATAAATTAAATTATGACTAAATTTATTATAATGATAATGAGCAATACTTATAGCAGTTTTCATTAATATAGAGTACAGAGATTTGGGTTGAAAGGAAGAAGGCTTTAGTTATCTAGGAGAGAAGGAAGAAATTTTGTAGTCTACCTTTGTGAAAACCGCTATAATTTGAGAAGAAAAAGATCTAAATGAAAAGGTGATTGTTTTAATTTATTAGTGGATAAAAATATTTAATCCTAGATTGTACGGAAGAATTTTAAATACTTACTTTCTATAGCAATCCTCTAGTCGCTTGTAATATTTTAGTAGCAGTTAGGAGTTAGGAGTCATGATATTCAAGGTTTTCACCTCAAATTAACTATTATTAAAACTGTCACAATCAATTTAAGATTGCTATAGAATAACTAACTTTAATTATAGAAATTATTGTGCCATTTATTTATTAACTGAGATAATTCTCTATTTTTGCCGTAAAATCTGGCTTTTTTATCCTTTCAATATCATTCCAAATAAAAGCTTATAAATACTCTTTATATTCTCGAGTTTTTTTGATTTTTTTAGCTGCTTCTTGCACAGTAAAATTATTAGATGATTCTCAATCGATCGCCTGTCTGGAATAGTGGTACTTAGACATTTTATGGTTGAAAAATCCCTGGAACCCTTGGTCGCTAAAGAGCTATACTTTTTTGACGTAAAACTTCTTACTTATATATATTTTCAGCTATTTGATAACTATATTTTATCTAAGTCCCAATAGCTTAAAAATAGAGTCTAATTTGCCTTTGAACTACCAATTTAAAGCATAAACCTAATTTAATATCCTGAGTTGAATAAAAATTTAAATAAAATCTATAATTATGTAAAGATTATCTTGAGATATTAGTAATAATTATGTGGCCAACCTGTATAAATAAGCTATCTCCTTTTAAAGGTGACTTTAGCGTGAAAATACCAGAGTTGTTGAAGAAAGCCTTCAATAAAAAGGGGATATTTATTGAAGACGAAATGTTTATGCCTATTCGTATAGTTAATATTTTAGGTCGTTGCAGTACAGCGATGTATATTAACTGTCCTAATATCCCCGACCACCATTTATAGCACGCTGAAGGACATGAAAGCGATCCATATTATGATATGGGAAGATACTTTTGGTTTGATTTTGATATTGTAGGATTTAGACTAAGTATTATTGCTACTACGAATGGTTTTTAATTTAGGCGATGCTGATTGTAATGATGTTTATTGGGGAGCTATATGGGAGAGGAATACAGGAGAGATTATTGCCAATATTATCAGCAGTGGTGATATGAAAATAACGGTAGAAGCAATCTCAAAACAACATATAGATATGTATAAATCTCAATAAATTTTAATTCCTACAATTTTTGATAAAACTGATTCAATAACCGATAATATTATAGTTACTAATAATCTAAAGCTAGAGAAAATTCTACGTTTAGCGATTGGATTTTGCAACGAATCGATATTTTACAACCAAGATCAGAACCCCATAGAATTAATACATTACGAGGAGGAAGAAATAAGTGATTTAATAGTGGATGACGATTTCTTCGATGATGAAGAATTAGAAGATTATTAGGATTAACTTAATTAAAAAATTGCCTGATAAAATAAAATAGTCGGCAGTCTCAATTTCAACAGGGATTAGACTTTAACTTGTGATTTTTGTGTGACTATTTGTCTCAGTTTTATTACAGCGGTTTTCATAATCAGTAGACCACAGTAGGGAGGTTCCATGGAACCTCCCTACAAAGTTTTGATTGTGAAATAAGGTCATATATCTGAAAAGCGCTATAAGCAGTAAAAATTGACCCAAAGTAATTCAGACTCAAATGAAATAATTGTGTTTTACTATAAGTTTTTTGCGAAATATCCTAATTTTAATTATGGATATTTTTTGTTTCCTCTTCCTTACTCAAATACTGCATCAGATAATTAGCTATTTTTTTACTAGCACCAGCTTTCCCCATCCTTTCTAAACCATTCCGAATACAAGCTTCTAAATACTGTTTATCTGCCAAAGTTTCTTTTACTTTTTGAGCTGCTTCTTGCAGAATCAAACTATTAGCTGTTTGTTTACCAATAACCTGTACTGAAGAACCTAAAAGTCGAGTTTGAGCTTCCGCAAAACGATAAGTAAATGACGGACCTTCACCAGGAATAGTAATTACAGGTTTTCCTAATCCCACAGCTTGTTCTATAGCAGTTCCAGCCATACCAATTACCAAATTTGAATGTTGTAAAATATCTCCAAAAGCATCCTCATAACAAATTACTTCTATTGCATATTCCTGATTTAAAAATGTTAGCTTGCCTCCTCGATATTCCCAACCTTCACAAGTAGATATTTCCTCTAATTCAGACATTAAAATAGGCACAGTTGCAGCTCGGAACTGACAAAAATTTTCTCCCATAACTCTGACAATTTCTCTGACCAGTTTCAACAGCAAACATAAATTTCTACCAGCCTCCGGTAAACGGGAACCAGGTAAAATAGCAATAGTAAATAATTCCGGTTTAAGCTGTAAATTTTTCCCTGTTGAAGTTAAATTATCCATCACTGGCGTCCCAACAAATTCTGCCTTCTTAATTCCTTGTCGTTTCAAATCTTTTGCAGTCAAAGCATCTCTAGCAAAAACGTTTAAACATCGAGAATTATTTAGTAACTTTGGTAAGATTAAACCTAAATTAATCCGACCTTCATAATAACTAGAATCAGCAGAAAGAAACACCAGATAAGGAAGCTTTGTCGAATAAGCGATCGCTGCTACTACAATATCTCCAGTCGCCATAATTAAATCACAGTTTTTAGCAAATTTCCAAATAGTCTGTAACTGTTGCCAAGTTAAACTAATTAACCCTTGTCCCAAATCTTTAAATAATAATAAAGGATTGAGATATAAAAATCCTCCCGATGGCATATTTGCTGTGGGACTAATAATTGGTATGTTTAAATTTTTATAACTATTACCAGCACCAACAATAGGCATAGCTGATATATTTGTATCAGAGGAAATTTTTGTAAAAGCTTTAATAATTTGACAGTTATGGGTATCTTCTCCATGACCATTACTTAAGAAAAGTATATTTTTTGTTTTCATAATTATTAACTTTATTAACTATTTAGCTTTTTAGGCAAGTATTAGGTTTTGGTAATTTCTCAAACTATCAAAATTCAACAGAGATATGCAATAAGTAGGGTGGGCAAAGATAGTAATATTTATGATTGCTCCAGATAAATCAAAATCACTTGCAAATCTTAATCTTTACTATCTAGACTGTCTACTGTAACTATATTTTTTAAGTTTATATTACTTTTTTAGCTTTGGTGATTTTGGCTATAATTTTTCTTGAACTTGTGATTGCCCAAATCCTAACTTAAAAGCATTTTATCTTTGAAAAATTTAGATTTCATAGCTATATTAATCAACGCCATTTTTTTTATTTGCAAAATCAAATTAAAACTAAAATTACCAGAAATCATATCAAATCCGGTTGAATACTTATTATATGGTTGGGGGGATGGGGAGATGGGAAGATGGAGAGCAACCCCTAACTACTCTCCGGTGGGGAATTTAGCGAGATATCTATTAAAGTAATTGAAAAAATTATCAAGACATATCCTATGACCAGATTCTATGTGCAATTAACCGGATTTGATATCATACTTGATCACCTTAAAAGTTTAAATTTATGGCACATTCTCTTAAACTACAATCTTATTCCCCCGAATTACCATCAGAACAAGAAGAATCTCATGTTGACTATTACTATGACGATCCAGAAGATTTACCTGGAACTTTAGATTTAGAACCAGATGCTCTACCGCCAGAAATAGCTCTAATAGACTATACAGAAAATACAGCCACCAGAATAAAAATATCAAATCCACAAGCTTGTATTCCTTATCTCAAATCTGATTCAGTTTCTTGGATAAATGTGCTTGGTTTAGGTAATCAAACTTCTTGGAAACAAATGGCAAAAGTATTTCAAATACATCCTCTTACAGTTGGAGATGTAGTTAATATTCCTCAAAGACCTAAAATTATACACGACAAAAATAAAATCATAATTATTGCCTGGATGGTAAGAATAAAGTCAGATTTAGAGCCATTTGAAAAAGAACAAGTAAGTATTATCTTAGGAGAAAAATATTTAATCACAGTTCAAGAAAATCCTGAATATGATTGTCTGAAGCCTGTAAGAGAAAGAATTAAAAATAATCTAGGGATTATTCGGAAACAAAAAGTCGATTATTTAGCCTACTCTCTACTAGATACAATTATTGATGGATTTTTTCCAGTCTTAGAAGAATATGGGGAAAGGATAGAGACCTTAGAAGATGAAGTAGTATTTAAACCAGATCGCCAGACCATGCAAAAAATATATCAACTGAGGCGATAACTATTAACGCTTCGTCGGACTATTTGGTCATTAAGAGATGCAATTAATATTCTGATTCGAGATGGTAGTAACTTAATAAATTCTGATGTATTAGTTTATTTTAAAGATTGTTATGAACATACAATTCAACTTAGAGATATGGTAGAAACTTATCGAGATTTGGCTTCAGATTTAATGCATATTTATTTATCATCTGTGAGTAATAAAATGAATGAAGTTATGAAGCTGCTAACTGTAATTTCTTCAATTTTTATTCCATTAACTTTTATAGCTGGAGTTTATGGAATGAATTTTGACCCGGAAGAATCTCCTTTAAATATGCCAGAATTAGATTGGTATTATGGTTATCCTATGTGCTTATTAGTAATGTTTACTACAGCAATTTTTTTAATTTATTTCTTTTGGCGAAGAGGATGGTTTCATAATTTTTCAACTACTCTTAAAGAAGATGATCGAGGAAAAAATACTTAAATATTTGAGATAAATATTTCCAAGAGGTGATTATTTTGATACAATAAACTAGATAGGGAAAAAGTAGGAGAGGCAGTTGCGGACTCAATATTTGAGGTCTGAGGAAAGTCCGGGCTCCCAAAATACCAAGCTTGCTGGATAACGCCCAGTGCGAGCGATCGTGAGGATAGTGCCACAGAAAAATACCGCCTGTGTAGATTAAATATTGTTTAAGTATACCAGGTAAGGGTGCAAAGGTGCGGTAAGAGCGCACCAGCAGTGTCGTGAGGCACTGGCTCGGTAAACCCCGGCGGGGAGCAAGGTCGGAGGAACAATGGTTGGTCTTTTTCCAGTTCCGTTGCATCACAGATTTATCTGTGATGTTAGGTGTACCGCAAGAGGTGTCTGGTGACAGACATCCCAGATAGATAACTGCCCTCTTAGCTGGTTTTAGTTGAGAGAACAGAACCCGGCTTACTTCCTACTTTTTCCTTATTTTTTTATAGCAATTGACATTGACATTGATATATGCAGCCTTGAGATTTTTTTATGTCAGGAGTTAAAATTTTTCTTGCTAGAATCTCTATTTTTTTCAGTAATTAACAATTAACAATCTTTATCAAACAAATTGTGTCTAAACCCCGCCTTTTAAAGCGAAATGTTTTTGGAGTGGGGCGTAAATCTCCGTTACAAGAACATATGTCGGCAATCCAACGGCTCCCTTATCTGTACGGGAGAATTACCATTTGCCCCTACTGACTTCTGATTTCGTTAAGTTGGCGACAGCCGAAACAATTAATAATTCTTACTTAGAGGAGTATTAATAATTAATAAGAGAGTCTCTGACTAGACTACTCGCTTTTCAATTATTCATTATTCATGACAAAGGGAGCCTTGAGGAGCATTAATAATTAATAAGAGAGTCTCTGACTAGACTACTCGCTTTTCAATTATTCATTATTCATTATTCATGACAAAGGGAGCCTTTTAACCCGAATCATAGAATCATAGAATTATTAATTATTTGGTAAGCATTGAGCTGTCAACTATCAGCTATTAGCCATTATTTATCAATTCATTATTTTGATCAGAGAACAGGACTTACCCAATTATTAATTATTAATAATTAATAATTAAATAATTCTGGTTTAAAGCCTCCCCTTTATAA
Source organism: Dapis purpurea BLCC-M126 (assembly GCF_050015975.1). Classification (NCBI taxonomy): domain Bacteria; kingdom Bacillati; phylum Cyanobacteriota; class Cyanophyceae; order Oscillatoriales; family Microcoleaceae; genus Dapis; species Dapis purpurea. The sequence goes on from NZ_JBNHER010000138.1 coordinate 30,143, forward strand.
GGGGAAAAAAAGAAATAATATTTCCTTATCTTCAATCCTCTCGGTTTTAACCAGAGGTAATTATCAATTATCCATTATCAATTATCAATTAATGAAGCAGAGCAACTATATCTAGTAAGGGCGAATGCCATTCGCCCTTACAAATGGTGTGTAATTTGATTTTTTCGTAAGTCCTGGAGAAATGAATCTTGAGAGATTGAGCGATAATTAAAAGCTAAGAATAGAGGTATTCAGCTAACTTTATCAGTTGCTTCCTTCAAACATTTAAAAGCAACAAAGCCAATCGCTAATCGCCGAATGTTTATCTACTTTTTAGATTTGTCAGAGAAAATTCATATGAAGTTGCAGAGAATAAAAGTTAACTCACAGTTGAATATCAACAAAGACTGACAAATTAATAAATTCATAATTCTCTACAGCCTCATAGAAAATTGGTATAAAGTGTTTTGTAATCAGATGAATTAAGGAGAATAGAATGTCAGAATATTGGGCTGGTACAACACCATCAACAGAGCAATTAAATTACTGGATCGAATTTTTTCATGCTAATGGATTTTTAGTAATTCCCAAGGTATTAACACCAGAAAAATGTGAATTTCTGAGAAATGACTTAGACAAAATTTTAAATAAAACTGAAGAGGCAAAATATGAAAGTTCTAATCCAGTAGCTAAAGCTTACACATCAATCAAAATAATGGAACGAATGTTTGAGCATTCCCAAGATAATCTAGACTTGTTTGCCATGGAACCAATTGTTACATTTGCAGAACATTTAATCGGTGGAGCTAATGGAACAGGTTACTCAATAAATGATGGAATTCCTAACGCTAATGTTGTTCATGTTATTAACAATAATTCTTTTAAAATTCCTCCTCAAACTGATGGATTAGCAAGCAATGTATGGCATCAAGATGATACACCACACGTTCTTTCCCTTGATGGTAAACCCCTAAGTAATGTTCGCTTGAATGTTCTAGCATTTACTGTTAATTATTACTTAACGGATGTATTATCTCCAGACAATGGACCAACCCAAGTTATCCCAGGTTCACATCTTTTTGGTAAATTTTGCGACGGCGATATTTCAGGATATGAAGATAAAATTCATAGTTGCCTTGGAGGAATGGGTACTGCAGTTTGTTTCAACAATCAAGTTTGGCATAGAGGTTCTAGAAATTCATCTTCAGTCACCCGCTATATTACACAGGTTACTTATGGAAAAAGATTAGTTGGACATAAATATGCACCATTTATGAATTATCAGATGCCAAGTCATTGTTATGAAGGAGCAGATGAAAGATTGAAGCGAATCTTGGGATTTTTACCTCATGGTGCTTATGGTTAATTATAGAATTTACTTGGTATTTTCTTTAGTATCAAGTTTTTTAGGCTTGAGAAATAATAAATTACCTAAGATGTTGGTTTAGTAATTTGGAATAGGGGCAATACAGGAAAAAGATTGAAAAATACTCCCCTATTTTTAAGATTAGAATCAAATTCATTCGCTTAGATCGCTATGTTAGCTAGCACTAGACTTTTGCATTCTCTTAAGCTTCCAAAATATATGCTGCTTTTTCCCATCGTCGAATCTTTCCATCTATCCCTCCTTAGTAGAAAACTACAACTTTTTCATTTTCTGAAGCTCCAAAAAAATCAGCGCGTCAAAGAATTTTCCCTTCCATCCTCACAATCTTTGTGATATCATAAAAATATTATGGGTTAATTTGGATTTATACATGATTTTTTATTCAACAAAATTTCCTTAGTAACAGACAATCAAGTATTTAGGAATTTTCCCCAAAAGCAATACCAGAAATATTTTCATCTTCTGGAGCTTCCTGTAAAATATATGTTAGTTTTTCCAATCGTCGAATATTTTCACCTATCCCTCCTGAGTGGAAAATTACCAACTTTTTCATTTTCTGAAGCTCTGGAAAAATTAGCGCGTCAAAGAATTTTTGTAATATCATAAAGGTGAGATTGAATAATTCGCATCTATACATGATTTTTTATTCAATAAAAAACTATAATTTCTTAGCGATATAACTCCGTTCTGCTTCGCGACCGCAAATTCTGTCAAAGGGAAAATCAATGTAAAAAATACGCTTAGGGGTTCTATAGATCCGATACAGTTTTGTTTAGGATTTTCTTTGCAGTATTTATTCAAAAAAATAATTTAATATAGCGTTTTTATCTGGGATACCGAAACCGAGTGCTATAAAAAATTTAAAATAGTTGTAAACATCAAAATTAAACAATGCAGACAGTAGAAAAATTAACTGCACAAACTCTAGGACAACCTCTAATTATTGCTGGTAAAAAATTTGCCTCCCGTCTAATGACAGGCACAGGTAAATATCCCACTATTGAGACAATGCAGCAAAGTATAGAGACTAGTGGATGTGAAATTGTTACTGTAGCAGTACGACGGGTACAAACTCAAGCTCCTGGTCATGAAGGGTTGGCAGAAGCTATAAACTGGCAAAAAATCTGGATGTTGCCCAATACTGCTGGTTGTCAAACTGCTGAAGATGCAGTTAGAGTAGCTAGATTGGGTAGAGAAATGGCAAAATTGTTAGGTCAAGAAGATAATAATTTTGTCAAACTTGAAGTTATTCCTGACCCTAAATATTTATTACCAGACCCCATAGGTACATTACAAGCAGCAGAACAATTAATCAAAGAAGGTTTTGCAGTCTTACCCTATATTAATGCTGACCCACTACTAGCTAAAAGACTTGAAGAAGTTGGTTGTGCCACAGTTATGCCCTTGGGTTCACCCATAGGTTCGGGCCAGGGAATCCAAAATGCAGCCAATATTTCCATAATTATTGATAATTCTACTGTTCCTGTGGTAGTCGATGCAGGAATAGGAACTCCTAGTGAAGCAACTCAAGCAATGGAAATGGGAGCCGATGCTTTGCTAATTAACTCAGCGATCGCTCTGGCTAAAAATCCACCCGTCATGGCTAAAGCAATGGGAATGGCCACAGAAGCAGGTCGTTTAGCTTATCTAGCTGGCAGAATACCGAAAAAAGATTATGCAACTGCTTCTTCTCCCTTAACTGGAAGGATTAACAGCTCTGGCCTCTAGTAATAATTTCCTATATTTGCGAATTTTCTGTTAGTCTAGGTAATAATTAAAAAATAATAAGGAAAAAGGACATTTTATTATGCCATATACTACAGAAGAAGGTGGACGTTTAAATAATTTTGCTCAAGAGCCAAAAGTTTATCAAGCTGATGCTCCAGATAAGAAACAACAAATGAACTATCTTATTTTAGGAGCTTTAGGAGTTGTATTGGTAGGTAGTTTGATGTTTGTGGCTTTTTCTGTTTCAGCTTAGATTTTCAGTAGAAATTATTTAAAGGCTTAACTAGACTTCTGAAATTTCAGAAGTCTAGTTTTTATTTTGGATCTAAAACTCTAATTAAAATTATGAAATTGTACTAAGCTTGATAAATTTTTGCTACAAATAGTTAGGCTGTTTCTAGGGGTTATAAAGACCGAGTCATATCATGGTTGAAGATTTATTATATTCAGGGAAATAGGGAGATTGGAAGAATAAGGATATTGCTACGGAAGTGAGAGAATAGCTTTTTTTCAGATAGCCATCCTAATACTTGACATTTTTGTATTTTTCCTGAACCTCCTAATACCTAATATTTACTACCTTTTTTAGGATCAACAGTACACTTTTGCAGATTTGATATTATTAATTATTGGGAATTAAGAAGCCTGATGTATATTTTTTGCTCTAGTTATCAGAATTCACTAAATAACTTCTTAATTGTAAGTATTATGGCTTATTTGTTGCTCCAGCGATAAGATCAATATGATATTGAATTTTTTATTTTATATAGAGTTTCTTAAGTTAGTGAGGTCAACTTTTTTTATTCTTTTCTGTTATTTGTGAGCAAATTTGTTGCTTTCTAAAACCTAGATTTTGTACCTCATCAAAAGTAATAATTACCGAATAATTATTAATTATTAATTATTCGGTAATTCAGGTTTAAAGCCTCCTCTTTCAAGAGGAAAAAAGCGGTCGTTTGCGGAGCAGTCCGTAGGATGAGATGGCGAGGTTTCCCGCTCTTAACAGAGCCGCTCCGCTTTTCATGTCGGCGACAGCCGTTAACGCGCGTTGTGCGCCAGCTAAACGCCATATCCAATCGACCAAGAGAAAAGAAATAATATTTCCTGATATTCAATTCCCGAACGGTTTTAACCAGAGGTAATTATCAATTATCAATTATCAATTAATGAACATGACTTATAGAAGTATGACCAGGTCATATAGAGCAGATTCCAGGTATATGAAGTACAAATATTAATGATAAAATCTTTGTAGCACGAACATCTTGCGTATGACACCTGTACCTTACCCTTGGTAAAATGCGGTGAAAATAAGTTGCTGATTTATTCTAAAAGTCTGATTTCACCCAGCTAGCTCAGAAAATGGTATAAAAGATTAAATGTATCAAGAAATATAAAAAAGGAGATAGAGAATAGACTTCTTCAAAAATACTGATTTTGGAAGGGTTTTATCAGGGTTTCAGAAACGAAGATGGTGGTGCATAGTCATACAATAGGAAGTGTAGGAGGTGTGGGAAGTGGCTAAAAAAATTATATTCTCATAATTACTATCAAAGAGAACCCAGAAACTTTTCTGGAGATATCTAAATAGTTAACTGGGAATAGGGAATAGGTAAAAACACAACTATTTATAACCTCCAATTCACCATGATTTTAGGAGAGGAGTATGAATACCGATAACCTATCAACCAAGCAGATTTAAATCCCTGCCATTATTCAAGATTTAGTATTGAGTTGATAAATAGTATTGAGTTGATAAATAAGTCCCTAAATACTTATTTTACAAACATAGTTTAAGAGGATTACATCTTTATAAATAGCCTGGTTAAATTTAATATCATACCTAACTTTTATATCATAAAATCAAGTCAACATTAGAAAAATTAACTTACCCCCTAATAGAACTGTGATAGACATTAATGCCCCAACAATATCTAGATTGAATCGGCAAATCTATCAACGCTTAAAACAAGCTCTATCCTTAAATCTACGTCGCCAAATTTTTATAGCTGTATGTGATAACCAACTGCTAAGAAATAGCATAGTTGAAAATTTAGAAGTAGATTTAACCAATACTATTGATTATACTGAACAACAACCAAACAAGAATAAACATATATTATTTGTTACTTTAAATTTAAACCTAAGTCATCCTAATCCAGTAGCTCAAATTAATCAATGGTTTGCTGAAAACCCCCAATTTCAAAAAACAGAAGAATATCAAATCTTAGGATTTCAAATTATTGGAACAGAAAACTTGACCAAACAACCCTCAGTAGTTCAATGGTCATTTATTAGCAATCTCAAAAAAATAGCAACAAATCTATCAAAATTAGAGTCTAGCATCTTACTTTGGATAACTAAACCTTGGCTAAATAGTATCAAACAATCAGCGCCAGAATTTTGGAATTGGCATACAGGTATATTTGAATTTGAAGGAGATCCCACCCCAATAACTCTTAGAGAAAACAAATCATCATTCCCAAACAAAACAAAACCTCTATCTTTCTCTCCATCAATAACTAGCTCACCTTCTATCAACACAGTAAGACCATTAATGGCACTCGAACAAAAGTCTTACACTGTTGAATCAAAAAATTCTCAAGCTTATCTTCTTCCCCCCGCTCCACAAAAACTGCCAGAGTTGCCTATTAAGCATAGCCAAAACCAGGAGAATATTCCACAGCCAGAATTAGAATTAGTTGAACTAACAAATTTAGTATGGGCAGAAATTTCTAGAAAGTCTGGAAAAGAAAAAACATCCCTAGAAAAACAAGAGTTTCAGATTCTCAAAGAAATTCAGGAATTGAATAAATCTGAATATCCATCTCCAGAGTTAGCTTTAGCTTATCAAACATTGGGGGATTTTCACCGCGATCGCATCTTAGCAGGGAAAGTGTCAGAGGAAAGTCTAATCATTGCCATTCGTGCTTATGAGATGGTCATCGAGTGGACATTTGAAGATATAGGAAATATGAGCCAATTTTCTCCATCTCAAATTCCTATTCTTGACATTCTTAACGACCTAGGCACCCTCTACTGGATGCTATCTCGTCAAATCAAATTTAGCAAGTCTGATTCATTAGTTTATTTGGAGCGAAGTATCATTCTCTATCAAATGGCTATGGGTGAAATTACCCCATCCCAAAAAGATACTTATGCCAGATTACAAAAAAACTTAGGTTTAGCTTACGCGGACTTAGCTCACCATCACGAGGCACAACAGAATTGGGAAAGATCCGTTAGAGCTTATCAAGAAGCCATCTTTTATCTAGATAAAATAGCTGATGCTCAAGATTATGCCACAACCTTAAATAACTTAGGGACAGCTTATTGGAATTTAGCTCAACACACTCAAGAAGTTGAGAATTTGCAAGACGCAATTTCTGCTTATGCTGAAGCTATTGATTACTTTACGCCAGAAATCGAACCTCTGAACTATGCCATGATTCAAAATAACTTAGGGATAGCTTATTGGAACTTAGCTCAATTGACAGAAGGAGCAGAAACTCTAATTCTCAAAGCTATTGATGCCTATCTACTTGCCCTTAAGTATCGCACTTCAGAAAATTTTCCCCTTGCTTATGCTGCAACACAAAATAACTTAGGTACTGCCTATTGGCATTTAGCTAACCAATTTGAAGAAAATCAAATTCGGAGTCAACTTTTTCATGAAGCGATCGCTGCTTATTCCCAAGCAGTAAGTATTGCTCAACAATTTTCTCATTCTCAACTTACTTTCGATCTATTGGCCACCTATAACAATATTGGACTTGCCTATTATCAAATAGCCACAGAAGCTAATCATACAAAAGATACTCAAATGAGTAATTTAGAAGCAGCCTTGGATTATCACTTACTAGCTTATATTGGTTTGGAGAAGACTAATGTGGATCAAGTAGAATTGCCAAATATTACTATGAATTATATTGTCAGAATTATCCGTAGCTTCTATAGTAAATATGGGATGAAAGGTCAAAATTTAGCTTTTTCCAAGATTCCTAGCCACTTGTTACCTAAAATTTTAGTGATGTTGTAATCAAATTCAGATAATATTGTTATTCTATAGATTTGTCAACGGTGAAACTTAGTTAAGGTAAATTACTTTTATTATGATATAATTTAGAATAGTGTATACTATTATGTATCCGAATATTTAGGTAGTAGTACATAGTAAAAATATAAAGTATAAGGCCGAATACAAATCTTTGTAATTATCAACTTGTGCTAGAGAAATATATAAGCAATGGTTTCAATAGCATGAATAATTTTTTTCTTTACCAAGAAAATCATGTCCTGTTGAATAATTATAAATAACTGGTGATAGGTAATAGGTACTCTTAACAATATGGATAATAATAGAGACTAATAATTATTAGTCCTACTTAAGTCTATTTTTATTTTATTGATAACTAATTATCTGGACATAATATAACTAAGTATAATCAACTTATTTAAGTTTTGACCTCTGAAAAATCAGAAAATTATAGTTTTAATGTTTAAATAAAATAACCTTTTCAGTTTGAAAAACATTGTTAGTTATTAATTGAAAATAGCGATTTAGTTTTACAATATTTTAGTTGATATTTAATATTTTTGTCATGGCCCCTGCAAAGATACTAGCGGTTGATGACGACCCAGCAATCAGAACTTTAATTCATCGGTATTTGAGTCAACAAAACTATCAAGTAGAGTCTGCTGGAGATGGTAAAACAGCTCTAGAATTATTTAATAAATTTGCTCCAGACTTGGTAGTCTTAGATGTAAACTTACCTGATACAACCGGCTTTAAACTTTGTCAAGAAATGCAAAGGAATACAAATGTCTTTGTTTTAATGCTTACAAGTCTTGCAGATGAGGAAAGTAAATTACAAGGGTTTCAAGAGGGTGCAGATGATTATATTACAAAACCTTTCGGTCTAGTAGAACTAGGCGCTCGTGTAAGAGCTATTTTAAAACGCCAAAGATTAGTTTCAACTCCAGAGGCAGAAAGTATAATAGTTGGAGATTTGGCAATTGACCCTCTTGGTAGAGAAGTTCAAGTGAAGGGAGAATTAATTGCTTTGACAGCGCTAGAGTTTGATCTACTATACTGCTTGGCTAGTAAACCTGGTCGTGCTTGGAAGAGGTCAGAATTAATCCAAGAAGTCTGGGATTGTGAATATGTGGGAGATGAACGGATTGTGGACGTGCATATTGGCCAAATACGAAAAAAGTTAGAGTATGAAAATGATCGTATACCTAAGATTATAACTGTTAGGGGTGTGGGCTATAAGTTAGATATTCTATTATCTAATCATTAGTTTACATCCTCCCAAAACCAAGACTTGACTATAGTTACCGAATAATTATTAATTATTAATTATTAATTAAATAATTCAGGTTTAAAGCCTCCTCTTTCAAGAGGAAAAAGCGGTCGTTTGCGGAGCAGTCCGTTAGGATGGGACGGCGAGGAAACCTCGCCATATCCAATCGACCAAGAGAAAAGAAATAATATTTCCTTATATTC
>NZ_JBNHER010000139.1:0-43010 GCF_050015975.1 Dapis purpurea BLCC-M126
TTTTAACCAGAGGTAATTATCAATTATCCATTATCAATTATCAATTAATGAATTAGGGCTTGCGCTCAAAAGTATTTTTGCTAAGACAGGGAGTAAGGAGTAGTGAAAACTCAAGACAAATTAGGGGTTGTAGAAGAGTTACAAAGGAAAAATTATCTCTTAACTTGGGTGTCCCTACCAAACCCAAGATACTCACTTTTTTGGCCTTATCAGGCTAAAATCTGGTACTTTTTAAGTGGTGAAAAAGCCTAAAACTTTTATCTGTCAATGCTTTGATATTTCATTAGCAAACCCTACTTATAAATATCACTACATATACAGGACTAGCTAATATTTTTTCATTTTCAGGAAATAGGGAATACAGTTATCAATTATCCATTATTAATTATCCATTATTAATTAACTATGAATCCGAGGTTCTGGATGTAAATTACTCAGTATCTCACTCTCAAATATTGCTAATTCTTCTAATCTTTTATCCACAATTTTTTGTTCAAAATAAGTTGTAGATAAAATCCAATATACTCCATAATGTCTGGCTTCAGATGCCATTAAACTACGATAAAATTTTGCTAACTCTGGTTCGGGACAATAATCAGCTAGCAAACCTAAACGTTCGTGACTGCGAGCTTCAATTAAACAGTAAACTAATAATAAATCCAACATTCTTTCTGGTTCATTTCGCCTAACTTGACTATTTAAAGCTCCTCCATAAGGAGGAGCATTTAGGGGAGCTAAAGGAATATTACGACGTTCTAACCACTGATTTACTTGTTCAAAATGTTCTAGTTCTTCACGGGCAATAGCTGTTAACATTTTGATCATTTTAGCATTAGAAGGATAGCGAAACATTAGATTTAAAGCTACCCCTGCTGCTTTCCTTTCGCAGTGGGAATGGTCTAATAATATAATGTCTAGATTGGCGATCGCTTGTTCAACCCAAGCTTGGGAGGTAGGTTCTTTTATATATTTAATTGTTGGTGTTTTTGATAATTGCATAGTTATTCCTAATTTTACTTTTCATAAGTTGATGTTGCTATTTTTCTAGCATGAAATGTCAGGTATAAATAATTTTCTAATACTTTTTTAAAGTAATCTTTTGTGAAGATCAATTACTTGTTCGCATTGAGCAAGTTCTAAATTTTTTAATCAGTTCCCGATAGCTAGGGGATTTAATATCATATCAGACTAACTTTTACCGAAAGTAAAATTTGTCCGCAAGAGTTATTTGTAGGGACCAGCAATAACAATCATTGCTCAGTTGCAATTAATTATGGGTCAAACGTTAATCTAGTTGCAATTGATCCTGGCCGAAAAAGTTTCTTATTGCTAGTCCGGGACTTTATTATTGCTGGCTGCTACATATAAGGGTTTTAAGAATAGTGGGATAGGTTCATGGTTAACGCACTGCTTAGGGGATAAATTCACAGAACAGGGAACAGGAAACAGGGATGGCTTACAATCTGCCGAATGTGGGTAGTAAAATTACTACAACCAGAATTTTGTAAATAGATATAAACTATAGTTAAGAAATGTAAAGTTATGAGCCCAAATTATGGAACTGAGTCAGATCAAAGCGTTTCTTGATAGTCCCAACCCTCAAAATCGCATGAAAGCGATCGTTGAGTTAAGAAATCACACTCCCTCTGTGGTTGTCCCTTTACTCAAGCAGAGAATGTATGACAAAGAGTTTGTGATTCGTTCCTTTGTGGCAATGGGTTTAGGTTATAAGCGTACTAATGAAGGTTTCCAAAGCCTGCTCGATTTGATTGAGAACGATGGAGATCCCAATGTTAAAGCTGAAGCTGCTAATTCTCTGGCTAATTATGGAGAAAAAGCAACTCCCCATCTGGTAGAACTTTTTAGAAGTGAACCTCATTGGTTAGTAAGACAGAGCATCTTTGCCGTTTTTTATGAAATCGGTTCTCCTGATCTTCTCCTACAGCTTTCTAAGTGGGGATTGCAAGGAGAGGACTTAGTGGTCAAATTGGCAGCTATTAGTTGTTTAGGAAAATTAAGGAAAACGCCCTATGAGCCAGAAGCAGTAGATCTACTTTTTGAGCTATCGACTGCTGAAACAGTAGCAATTAGAGTGCAAGTTGCCAGAGTTTTAGGATCTTTTGAGGATGATAAAGCTAAAGCGATATTAGCAGAATTACGACAAGATACAGATCATAGAGTTGTAGGCGCAACTCTAGAAGGAATGATTTGATCACCGTATATTAAAGTAATTTTTCACCCATATTAATCAGAAAACTTGAAATTCTAAGGGCAAATCATGGCAACTAACGAGCGCAAAAAGCGCATTATGGAACACTTAACCCTAACAAGCAATCTGAATTTCTAGGGTCGTTTTCCTGGTTTCCAACCTGAAGCCTCAGCAACTGCAATAACTCCACTGACTCCACCCATAACACCGGACACTCGTAAAAAAAGCATTAAGGAGCACTTAGCCCGTAGTTGCGCTAATTTTAACGACTTTTCTGTCAGCTTAGAAAAGCGCCAAAAACAAAGTAAAGGTTAGTGCCACTGCACTCCAAGTCACTAGAGATATAGCATGAAGCAGGTTGGGAGATTTGAATTGGATTATTTGGAATTGGAGGGAAGCGACTTGACTTTTGCTTACCAAGGTAAATGGCTTCCATCCCAGGAGAAAAACTGCCCGCTATCAGCTTGTTCAAGATTTTCTATTACTTCCAGCAATTGGGTGACAGTGTGCTCTACCGAAAACAATTTTTCCGCCGGTACGTTTTTTTGAAAAGGTTCGGAGAGACGCGTATCAGTCGTGCCTGGGTGTAACATGACCACAATCGTTCGAGGGCTAGTGCGATGATACTCAATGGCGACATTCCGCATCAACATATTCAGTGCGGCTTTTGAGGCGCGATAGCCGTACCATCCTCCGAGTTGGTTATCGCCAATGCTGCCGAGCTTGGCAGAAATAGCCGCTAGAATGCTTTTCTCGCCGTGGCGAAATAAGGGTAAGAGATGTTTGGCTAGTAGGAGGGAACTAATACTGTTGACCTGAAAGTAGCGCAGCAAAAGCTCTGGATTGATGTGTTTCAAGCTTTTTTCCGGTTGTAGACTCCCTTCGTGGAGAACGCCGGCGCAGTTGACAACCAGATGCAATTTGCCTACTTTTTGCTTGATGTAGGCAGCAGTTTGGGCTATCTGCCCTTCATCCGTCACGTCCACTTCCAGACAGCAGATTCTCTCTGGAGCTTCGCCGGCCTTGGCCAATAACTCAGTCGCCGACTCCCGGCAGCGGTAGGTGGCGTAAATCTGAGTAAATTTAGGTTCTTGTGCCAGTTTCCTCACAAAACCGAGCCCAATACCTCTATTTGCCCCAACAATTAAGGCATTACCTTGATTGATCGTAGATTTCATCTTTTTGTTTTTCCTCCAGCAGAACCTTGGGCAGGTTCAAAAAATTTTTGTCTCTAAGTCAAGTTATTGTAATAATTGTTTATAATAGTAGTAACAAATATTAACATTTAGCACCGAGAGGTGCCAGAGAACTGATTATCAGTAGAGGACTTAAGATCATGGACAACCAAGACACCAAGCTCGGCTTCACCCAATTTGCAGAAACCTGGAACGGTCGCCTAGCTATGCTCGGCTTCGTCATTGGTCTCGCGACCGAATTGCTGACTGGCCAGGGAATTCTGTCTCAGTTGGGTTTGATGTAGTTAGACAGTAGCCAACCCTGCCACCAATCTCTGTCTGGCAGGGTTGGCTTACAAAAACCGGCGTGAAGAACCACATTGACCTGAGTCATAGTTTTCACCACTGCGCGTGTCGATTTTTGAGGTCAAAGTTCTTAGTGGGACTTACACAAGTTAATGAGTAAAATTAGACTATAATGCTTGTTCAATAAGGATTTTACGTCAAAGCTTTCTGAAGATGAGAGAAACTAATAATCGTGACGTATTTTAATCGTGACGTATTTGCCTCTTACAGAAAGACTTTAGGTTATATTTGGGGTTAAAAGTTTTGTAAGTCCCACTAATCAATTATCAATAGTTTTCATTCCAAATATTTCTTCGACTAAAATGCATAATTTTGCTAAAGATAACTGTTTAATTTGTGTTTGTATTTATCGTAAAATTTCTTCAAATATTTCCTGAATAAGATGCAATATTTATTTGAATAATTGCTAAAATTTTCCTTGTTATCACTCATCTTTTTGTCTTTTTTTTATCATTTTTCAATCCTTATTCTCGACCTTCTTGTTCGGCTAAAATAATTTCTCCTTTGATGTTATCTATAAATACTTCTCATTTATCTAACTCCTCTAACTCTTGATTTTTTAAGTTGATTCAGTTGTTTAATGCTGCTTCTATTTTAGATATTTCTCCAAGAGTTTCTGGTATTACTATCTAAATATAGGAGCAGATTGGATACAAATATCTAATATAGTGCGTTAAGACAGATTTTTAAATATAGCAATCCGTACATTGGTCGTCACAGTTTTAATAATAGTTAATTTGAGCTGAAAACCTTGAAAATTATCACTCATGACTCCTAACTGCCACCAAAATATTACCGAATAATTAATAGTTGATAATTAATAATTAAACAATTCAGGTTTAAAGCCTCCCCTTTTAAGCTATGCTTTATAAATATCTTTCTTAACATAAAATTTGACACGCATAGAGAAGTTATGTATTTGCTATTTAATGCAGATTTCAGGAGAGTAAACCTATTTAATTAGAGGTTTTTCTCCACCCATCTCCCCATCCCCCCATCTCCCTATCAGAAAATAGTTTTAGGAGTTCCTTATAAGGGATAGCCTTTTAAGGGGATAAAATCAAAAAAAAATTCTTAAGTGTAAATCCCCTTTTTTTTAGAGGTGGTAATTGTTAATTGTTAATTGCTCAAAACCTAAACTAGGATTGCTATACCTTTGACAACTTAGATTTTAGCTATTCAACCACCCTACTAGATTTTTATGGGCATTATTTTTTTTCATTATTTTCACCCTCATAACGTTCTTGTGCTATTTTCTGAACATGATCTGCAAAATCTGGATAATGGTCTAATACTTTTTTAAAGTCATCTTTCTCTAGGACAAATAACTCACAGTAACTTAATGTTTGAACAGATGCAGTACGTCGTTTTTCATATAAAAGAGCAATTTCTCCAAAGAATGTACCTGCTTCCATAATTCTATATGTAATACCAGTTTTTTCTGAAAAAGCTTTCACCGAGCCACGCCTAATAAAATACATTTCATGACCCCATTTACCTTCACGAATTATATATTCTTGAGGCGGTAGTATTTCTGGTTTTAATGCCATTACTATTTCCCCTACAAAATTGGGAGTTGCACTTTGAAAAATTGGAACTTTTTCAATTACTTCTTTGTGCAGTTCTAGTGCTAATCTCATCCTTAAAGGAGCTGGTAATTCATCTAGTATATGATAATCTCTAATATCTCGATTTTCTAGCCATCTATATTGATAGTAGTCTCTAATTTTTTCTTGTAGTTTAGGAGTTATTTTATTTTCTCGCATATAGGTTTGAATTTGCCCTAACTTTTCTCGATATCTAGCTTTTACAGCATCTAAGTTAGAAATTAATGAAGATACATTACCAATAATATAAGCATACATAGATATCCCTAAAAACATAACTATTAGAGTAAATATTATTTCAATTTCAGTAGTGGGGGTAATATCTCCATATCCAACAGTAGTAAGAGTTGTAATAGCCCAATACAGAGAGTTTATATATTGAGTTCTTCTGTTCGCTGATTCCAATGAATTAGAATTTAACCAAGAATTTCCGGTAGTAGATTCCCAACTACCAATCATAAACCAGACACAAGCTACCCAATGAGTAATTAAAATAATTACTATTACTAATTTAAACATTCTAATCAAGGTGGGATTAATATGAATATTAGTTTCCCACTTGTTAAAAATTCGATAAAATTGAGGTAAGCGTAATAAACGAGTTAATCTCAAAAAGGCAATAATAAATAATGAATTTGGAAATAAAATTCGTGTAATTAAATCTCCAGGAAAACTCACTATTAAATGTCTCCTGAAAAGTCCAGTTCGATAATTTTGGGCTATCCTTTTTGGGTCTTCAACATATTCTCCATGCTCAAAGTAACCAAGACGAAATCGAAGAAATATATCAGTAATTAGAATACTGTCTCCGATTAAATCTAATACAATCCAGATGCCATTAAATCTTTCTAGAAAAGCAATTCTGAATGGTACAAGAAAAGCATTATAAATAGTAATAGATACAATTAATACTTCCCATAATCTAACTACTCTGCTATCGGGATAAAATATAGGTATTTTCACTTCAGTTATTAGTTATCAGTTATCAGTTATCAGTCAATACAGTTCAGATAATACCACTTTTCAAAAAGAATGCTACAAAAAGCTGTATCTCTATCAGAGATGTTTAAAAATAGCATATCTAATTCATTCTAGAAATTTTTCTCTATCATTTACCCCTCTTTTTTTTTATTTACTTCTTCTTCCTTGCTTATTTTTACTATTTATAACAAACATTTATCATGCTTGGTATAATAAGAAATTAATTCTTATGCAGTTACATCTTAATTTGTGATCTATTGCTACAATCAAAAAAATATAAATTCCATAAATTATAAAAATAAAACTTTTTTCCTATTTTTTTATGATGTTTTTCTTTGCCTGTTACTCATGTCGTGACTGTAGCAATATTTTATAAAATTGCTATAAGACCAAAACTCCTATGCTATTGAACAATTAGAGTAGCTCTTCAGATTAGAGATTGAATTTATCAGGAAATATAAAATCAAAAATAGATAGGTAATAGGGAGGAAGAAATTAAGACTAACTTATGTTAGTTAAAAATCTAGGAACATATATACATTTTCACCTATCTATCTACCAGATTTTAATCCCTTGAAGTATTAATGCTCTTCTATTTTAGTTACTCCCAATCTCTGTTAATACTTATTAAAACTGCAAAAAAAATCCTTAACTAAACCGTATATAGTTCTCAGTACCTCTTGTAATACCAATTATAAAAACTAATGGTTTATTCAGGTAAAATTTACTGATATAATAGAGTAGGTTAAAATCATAAATATGCTTTTTTATTTCCTTGAAAAAGGAAAGTTAAAAACTTATTTATTGGTGATTAATTAATAATTTTTCGATCATAGTATACATATCTTGAGCCAATTTTTTTGGGTTCCACAAAGGTGCTAAACTTTCTGAATCCTTAGACTTAACTAACCTATTAATATATTCCTGCCGTAAGTTAAGATTTTGACCTAATTTTACACCCCAATCAATATATTCTTGCCATGACCATGATACGCCTAACTTAATATCTAAACTTTGTAAAAAAGAATAACCCATTCTAGATAAAAATTGTTCTCCAGTATGGGTAACAACTGGCAAGTTAAACCATAAAGCTTCTAAAGTATGAGTACCACCATTATAAGGATAAGAATCAAGTAAAATATCTGCTAAAGAGTAAATAGTTCTATGTTCTTCTTCTGTAGAAAACCTATTTATAAATTTAATCCGATGAATACTCACATCCTCAGCTTTACAAGCTTGATGATAAGCAGCTTGAAATACTGCTACATCTCCTAATCCTTTATGAACTAAGATACTATTAGGTACTTGTTTCAAAATAGCAACTTGCGCATTAACTAAATCTCGGTTAAATTTCCTACCTGGTGCTAAACACAGATAAACTATTTGATCTAAATCTATTCTCTGGGATCTTCTTAAATTAGCTTGACTTTTTTCTATTCTTTGAAAACCAGAAATTGCCACAAATGAATCTGGCATTCTCACCAATTTTTCTACATAGTATTTATCTCTATCTTGGGGGTGAGTGTGGGAGTCACAGAGAAAATAATTATCTGAAGATATGTAAGGAGCATCAAACCCTAACCAAGATATAGAAATAGGTGCTGGTTGATGATAGAGAATATCTGTATTAATTGGTAAACTTAGAGAATCTAAATCTATTAATATATCTATTTTGTCTTGCTGAATTTCACTAATAATTTCTCTGACATCCGCTATTCCTTGAGGATATTTTTTTGGTGAATATAGTTTAGTAGTAGCTTGACTAAATTTATGAGTTTGGTCGTCTACTTTTAAACGTTCAGTTGAATATAAATATGTTTCTGTGTTGAGATTTCCTAACTCCCGAATTAGATCAAGACTGCACCAACCTACAGAATGTCTGCAAAAGTGACTGGATATAAATCCAACTTTTAATTTTCGACTTTGACTAAACTCAAAATTTCCCAATTTTTGATGATGATTAGACTTAGGTTTGAGAGCAAGTTGAGTATAAGTTTCAGATACTAATTTATAGAGATAAGAGTTAGCTTCAATATTATCTCTTAAGTAAGGAACGCTGAATAAAAAATTACCATATAAAGATTTTAGTTCCACTAATTTTTTGACAATATTTATATCTTCTCTAAGTTTAGTCTCCAGCTCAAAAAATCTATCTTTAGCAATTTCATTTAAGCCAGATACTTGATATGTACTAATCATATATATGGCAGTCATAATCGGATCTGCTTCCCTACATTCTTGACTATATTTATTGACTGCTTCTCTAGCAACTTTATAATTATTACCATCTCTAAGAATGCCACATAAATGTTGATGAGCTGTGGCATATTCAGGTTTAATTTCAATGGCTTTTTTCAGATTTTGAATAGCTTCAGAAAACTTACCTTTATTTCTCAAACTAATTCCAATTTGACCATAGGCTTCTGCTAAATCAGGCTTAAGTTTAATAGCTGCTTGCCAAAAAACAATAGCTTCCTCTAATTTACCCTCTTCAGCTAATCTATATCCTTGGCTTAAATTAAACTCTACTCCACCCAAACTAGGATTTAATTCTAATGCTTTTTGCTGGGAGGCGATTGCTTCATCTGACTTGCCCAACCGCTGCCAAACTTTGGCCAAATTCCAATAAGCAGCGGCCATCTCTGGTTGTAATTGAATAGCCTTCCGGTAACAACCGATCGCCTCTTCTAGTTTTCCCTGGCGATAAAACATACTGCCCAAATTAACATGAGCCTGGGATAAATCAGGATTAAACTCTATGGCTTGATAATATAGACTAATTGCTTCAGAGATTTGACCCTGGGCCTGAAGAATATTTGCCAGGGTGACGTAAGTAGGAGCCCAATTAGGTTGTAAACTTAAAGCCTGACGACAACAAGCGATCGCTTCTGATAATTGTCCTTGAGCATAGTAAAGTTCAGCCTGTTGTGTCAAAGCCTCAAAATTTGGAGTTTGTGAGCTGGAAAAACTTGAGTGAGTATTCATTTGAACGACTTTTTGTGGTAATTAAAGTTTAAAATTTATCATATTTGGTAGCTCAGTAGAATTTACAGGATATATGTTATATGATGTCCATTTGAATAGTTATAATTAGAGCTGCGTAGTTTTGCTCTAGTCCTAAGATAGATATTTCATGTTGCTAGAGCAATACTATAAACCAAAACTTTTTTATCATTTATTAGCTGATAGTTAACGGCTAAATGCTTACAAATAACGAATATTTCAATGATTTGGCAAAAATTGAATCTACTCCAACCAAAAACAAAATTTAAACCCCAAATAATTCTGACAATTATTTCATTAATTTTGGCAATGGGGATATCTATTAGTATTAGTAATAAAATTCCTGCCCAAGCAAGAACTGAAAAAAACTACGAAGAAAAATTATTTGAAACTGCTCTATCTTTTACTCTATATTTTGAAGGTGGATTTAGTAATCATCCAGCAGATAAAGGTGGTAGAACTTATAAAGGAATTTTACAAAGTGTATATAATGCTTATCGACGGCGAAGGGGTTTACCACCATTAGATGTTACGCAAATGTCTGATGCTGAATTGATGGAAATCTATCAAGGTTATTGGGATAATAGTAGGTCAGCTACTATGCACCCCGCTCTTGCCGTAGTTATGTTTGATACTGCTGTTAATTTTGGTATTAATAACTCGGTAACTTTTCTGCAACAAGCTTTAGGACTACCACAAACAGGTATATTTGATACTAAAACCAAAGAAGCATTAGCAGAAGGTAATAATCGAAATACTGCACTGCAAATGATTAATGAAAGGATTATTTATCGTTATAAAAGGGTACAAGAAGATGCAAGTCAGATGGCTTTTTTTCATGGTTGGTTAGCTCGTGATTATAGTTTGTGGGGTTATGTGGAAAAGCTAAAAGATAAGTAAGTATTTCCTGGGAAATTCTACGCAAACAGCAGTCAGCCAGACTCTTACAGAGGAACTGGGTGATCGGCAATTAGCTAATTGTTTTTAGAGAGGAACTGGGTGATCAGCAATTAACTAATTGTTTTTAGAGTTGTAATGAGCAAGAATTATGAAAATATAAATCCCTATCTAAAAAATTATATCTATTCCCTTAATGCTAAAAGTTGACTACAAGCTAACTAAATACTTAAATATATTTGATAAAAAAGAGAAATTTTTAGGATTTGCATAATACCAGAAGAAAATACTTGACATATCATCTATTGGTTAAATGCAGTAACAGGACTTATTGATTTTCCATGCTAGATAAACAAGTTATTTATGTAACAGGGTTACCACGAGCAGGCTCCACCCTACTCTGTCAACTTCTGGGACACCATCCCGAAATTTATAGTACGGGCTACAGTTCTCCACTTTGTCAAATCCTTGTCGGGTTGCGACAAAATCTTAGCGACAGTAACCTTTTACTAGCCCAATTAGACACAGATTTTGACCGCACCTATCAACGTCTACTCCAGGCATTTCGGGGGTTGATGGCGGGGTGGTTTATCGAAACCGAGAAGAGTTGGGTGGTGGACAAAAACCAAGGCTGGATCGGCCAGTTGGACACGCTACATCTCCTCGATCCCCAATGTCGTATGCTGGTGTGTGTGCGGGAGTTGGGGCAAATCTATGGCTCGATCGAAGCCCAGCACCAGAAAACTCTCCTTCTGGATTTTCCCGATCATCTTGCTGCCTTATCCAAAGCTGATCGAGCCAAACAGCTATTTGCTGAGAAGGGAGTGGTTGGCAGTTCCCTGCGGGCAATTGAGGCGGTACAGGACTTGGATGATTCCTTGCAACAACATTTGTACTATGTAGTCTTTGAGCATCTTGTCAGCGATCCTCTTGAAGTCATGCAAGGCATCTGGCAATGGTTAGGCTTAACACCGATCTCCTTCGATCCGAAAGATATTCACATTATGCCTCGTGAAAGCGATAGCTACTATCGGTTTAAGTATCCTCACCAAACCTATTCGGAGATCCGGTTACCACAACCTTATGTTATTCCCCAACGTTTTGAAGCTATGCTGCGACAGACCTTTCCCTGGTTCTATGAAACCTTCTACCCTGGTAAAAAATAAAGGATGAGAAATGAGAATAAAATAAGGTACAAAAGTTTCAGAGTTAAGATTCTAATTCCTTAATTTAATTTGTCCAGATTGGACAAATACAGGTTTCTCAGATTTTGCTTGAGTTGCAATGGGCGGGGGCTGAGTAATATCCCGCCCGACAAAACGCTTAGACAATCTCGCAATTAGTTTATTCTCTCGAAACTCGGTGAGGGTCATACCATAAAGATGCAAATCCACAAAGGTTTGGCTGGTCAGATCGAAGATATGTTCCCGCAAGACCCCTTCTAAGGTAAACCCAACAGCAGGTAGGATCTTCTGCGGAGCCTGATTATATTGATAGACATAGGCATACAGGCGATGCAGATTATATTGGTTGAAGGCTAGATCGGTAACGAGGAGAGACCCCTCCGGGCCATAAATATGACCGCGATGAACATCGTTAAATAGTCCTAGCAATAACTCGGCTCTACGGTGCAACGATGAATAAGCCACTAGGGATACCATACCGATTGGGCCTTGGGTTTGATGAATCATTAATAGCTCCAAATAGCGACTCTTGGCCGGGTCTATCTTGAGATCTCTGGTTAGTCTTTCGGTTAGCTGTGCTTGAGTCTCGACTCGATCATTGAGTCGGAACAGTCGCATAAACTCTGGATTGTTATACATTTGTTCAAATAACAATGGGGCATCCTCCGGCAGAGTCCGCCGCAGGATGAGGGAACGGCCTTGATGCAAAACCAGTGGAGTAGAAGCAGTCATTTCAGTTATCAGTTATCAGTTATAGCAAAAAGCATTTATGCTGAGGGCAGAAGCGAGTGCGTAATTCTGAGGTCTCCTTAGAATGTAAGACGCACATCTGACAGGCAGAAAAAAAAATCTTGCTTTGTCTGGGTTTTAGACTTTTGATGCGTCCTAACCTTTGCTTCAACTGCTATTACAATTAGCACTTTTTGGTGCAGTCGCGGGCGGGCAGTCCGAGACATTAAACCAGAGGAGGAGCCGTCGTCAGCCATCCCCTAAAAAGGATGCAAACGGCAATGAGTCGTCTACCCACCTTGAGTTTGATCAACTTCGGTTGTTTGAATAGATGGGAATCCCGCCTTGTCTTGCAGAGTAAAGTCGGCAGGATGTCAATCGAGACTAGCAAAAGAAGAATCAATACCAAGATTGTTGATCGAATTACTGAACAATTCTCCAGGTAAGCTAGTAGGAATGACAGAGGGATAGATAGGACTATCCAAAATTAGTGTTCCTGAATTAATTCCTTGGTTATCAAAATTAATTTCTTGACCTAGAGGTAGACCTGGAATTTCTGTTAGACCTTGACCTGGAATTTCTGGTAGAAGTTGACCTGGAATTTCTGTTAGACCTTGACCTGGAATTTCTGGTAGAAGTTGACCTGGAATTTCTGGTAGAAGTTGACCTTGAG
The DNA here is from genome assembly GCF_050015975.1 of Dapis purpurea BLCC-M126. Lineage (NCBI taxonomy): Bacteria > Bacillati > Cyanobacteriota > Cyanophyceae > Oscillatoriales > Microcoleaceae > Dapis > Dapis purpurea. Next base: position 12,825 of record NZ_JBNHER010000139.1, read on the forward strand.
TCTCTCCTAGTAATATGTTTTCTCTAGGATTAAATATTTCACCAGTCAAAGGGTCTAAACTTGTTTCTATTGTATTAGCAACCACCTCATCTATCGGTATCTCCCCAGCTACAGCAGCTTGTAACTCGTTAGTCACCTCAAGCTGGGTAAAATCTTGAAGGGTCAATAGATTTCTGATACTTTCCGCAGTTGCACCAGCCTCAGGGATTTCCTGAATGCTTTGAGCGCTTGTACTTATCACCTCAAGCACCGCAGCTTGATTATCCAAGACAACCTGAGCATCTAAGTTATCATCAAAGGTAGGAACGGCATCAACCACATTTGTCAGCAAAGTTTCCAACTGGTTTGGGTTACCCAGATCGACCGTCATACCATTATCTACCCGGTTCCCGACAAAATCAATCAATTCTCCTGCTGCGACGGTTTCCAGGGCACTGGGTTCCTCATCGGGAATAGCTCCACTCAAAGCAGCACCCAATTGAGAAACAACCGTTTGGGCAGTAGTCAAGTCCGCTAGGAGCTCAATTCCAACCTGGTTCCCCTCATTAGCCTCTGCTATAGGATCAAAGTTGTTGAGGTCAAGGTTTGTCGGTAGGCCAAAAGCCGCTTTGATGACATCCTGCTGTTCCTCAGAGAGGGTGACAGAGGCCAGGTCATTCACGGTAATGTCCTCGACTAGAATCCCACTATCTGGCAAATTCGTTGAGCCTTCAACAGGTAGCACACCATCTGGAATCTGCTCTATCAGGTTGGTGTCTGTGTTGTCCTGTTCTACGGATTGCTCGCCAACTATGCCCAATTCCTCAGCTATTTCCCCTTGAGCTATCACTTGAGGCCGAGCAATCTCATTTATGACTGACTGGTCTATCAACCTTGTTGTAGGAGCATCCGCAATTTTCTCTTGAGTAACTGTAAGGGATTCAGCATTATTTGTGGTATTGGTTAGGGTCGGGTTGCCAAAAATATCATTGTCAATATCTAACCCAAGCTCCCCCTTGATTACCCTGACAAAGTTGCCAGAAAACTCAGTGTTAGAAATTTCGACACTCGGCAAGTCGGTCGGTAACCCCTGGTCACTGCCTTCATGCTGATCAAGGGCTTCTTGAGTCATGGCGAAGATAGCCGCACCAAAGCTATCACCGTCATCCGAGTCCGCACCGGAATTCGACCCTTGACCGTTCTGGGCCATGTTGTTACTAAAGGTGCTGTTGTCAATGGTTAGATTACCGCTGCGGACAAAAATAGCCCCCCCCATCCCTGCACCACCACCAGCAATATCTTGTGCACTATTTGAGGGCATTCCACCACCAAAACCGGCATAGCTGAAGGACCCACCAGAGCCACCGCCAAAGCCACCGTCGCCACCATACCCAACTTTCTTTGACCTGTCGTTACCACCACCCCCACCAAAACCGCCATCACCGCCGTGGCTAAAATCCTTTGAGGTACCTCCGGAGCCACCACCCCCACCGAAACCCCCATCGCCGCCATACCCACCATCATTCTTGCTTCCACCATCACCTCCCTGGCCGCCATCCCCGCCGAAGTTGCCGTCCTCTCCAGGGCTAGCGGAAGCAGAACCTTCTGCAGCTAAACCCTCAGCACCATCTGCACCATCAATATTCAGTCCGATGCCACCGCCAACACGCCCATCGTTGCCCGGGTAGGTGCCTGTTCCACCTATTGCCCGGTTGTTCTGAAAGATGACATTATCTACGGTGGTGGTTCCGTCATACATAAACAGGGCACCCCCCATACCGGCACCCCCACCCCCACCATCTTCTCCCTGAGCCAGACCATTCGCTAGGGTTAGGTTCTTCAGGTTTAGGGTGCCGGACTTCTGGAAAAAGATGCCATTAGTCCCATTTCCACTGAGGGTAAGAGGGACACCATTGGCATCGTCATCATCCAGCTCCCCATTCCCATTGGTGTCCCCTGCAATGGTGACATTGGCACTGGTCTCAATCAGGGGAAGTGTCCAAGTCCGCGTCGAGTCAGAGGTCAGGGTAATGTTATTTTCCAGCAAGATGTTGAAAGTATCAGATGAGGAGGCATCATTTACCTCATTTAGGGCATCGATCAGCTCTGCCTCCGTGGAAACACTGATATAATTTAACTTTTCGGGGGTGAGATTATTACCAGGGTCTTCCACTATCAGAGTCATTTTGATTTCTCCTCAAAAAGTAAATGTTGAAATTCGTTTGTTGAGTATTTAATTTTTATCTACTCAAGATATTTTGATTATCAGTAAATTTTTGGATGAATAGCTGATTTGTGCATAAGTTGTCACAAACAATTCTGTTGCTGTTCTCAACGTGCAAAAAAATACACAATTATACTAATCCTCCAATACTATGCGATAGTTGAATTTTATATTTATAAATACTGTTTATTAACCAAATAAATAAGGTATCAAGCCTCTGTTAAATTATCTTTGGAAAAATTTATTTTCTCTGAAGATTAAATTTAAAATTACTAAAGCTGTCCGAAAATAGTCAAACATCTACCTGCTTAGTAGGTGTAATTAAACCTAACCTACAATAACTAATTATCAGGAACTGAAGTATGATTGCTATATCAGGTCTGTAAATTATCAAAGTTAAAACCTACTTCTCTTCTTGCTGTAGTCTACTGTAGTGGAAACCTCTATAAATCAGAAATTTAAATATTTTCTCTCAAAAACTATATCAACAATAGCATCTTTAGTTAACTAGATTTAGCTGTTGAATAATGCTTTTTTTTTGAGTTGTGATTGCAGGTTCAGCTATATAGGCTTTATCTTCACTAAACTTTTTAAATAAAGCTGAAAAGCTATGAAGCAGCAGGTGGTAGTGTTATACCAATTGACTTTAAAAATGTCACAAATAATTAGCAACTGATAATGTAAAATAATAAGCCAAAATTACTGTATAATTACAATTTTAAGCCATTCAAATCTTACTAAAGATTAAGGTAACTAGAGTACTGAATCTTCGGTATGTTCAGTGGGTTATGCCGGACAGTTAAGAGTTTGGTTCGCGACTCATAAAACTCTGCGCGACATGAATGCGGAGCATGACCTAGGAAAGTTTTGCGCCAGCAAAACCCACCCTACAACAGGGTTTAATATTCCTTGAATCAAGATTCTCTTAGTTACTTATTACTTCATAACTGAAGTCTTGAGCAAGGTCTTGCATTATTTTGGGGAATTGGTATAATAAATTACTCAATTTCCTGAGATAATTGCTGTGCCAACTGACGCCTCATTTCAACGGTTTTCGCCCATCGACTTCCTTCCAAATAAGCTTTCAACAAATTCTTGATTGGCTCAATGTCATATTGTTCCATTAGAGGTCGAGCAGCAGTTAACATCCTTTGCTTAACTTCATTCACTTGCTGTGCTATAACTCTCCCTTTCTCTGTCAGAGAAATTTCCACCCGTCTACGATCTTCTAAATCTGACTGACGTAGCACATAGCCAGCTTGAAACAAACGATCTACTAATCGTGAAGGATGTCCTCCTTCGGCAATTAGCAAATCACCTAGCTCTCCTACAGACAAAGGTTCAGCTTGTTGGAGGATTAGCAAAACTTCGGCCTGAGCTGGACTAATACCAAGAGAATGAAAAGCCTCCGTGAGTTGTCGTTCAGATTCTCGGTACACGGCTTTGATTAACAGGGAAATTTCTTCAAAGGATTCCAAGGAAAAATACTTGACACAGCATAGAACTTTCGTTAATAGTATCATAAGAAAATACTTGACATGACATTATATGATATGTCAATTAAATTATTGAGAAAAAATTACTCGTAATGACAAATAGTGTATTTATGACAAGGGGTTCTGGCTTTGTTGGTCAGAACATGGTTCCCAAACTTTTGAATACTGGCTATAAGGTTTATGCACTAGCTCGGTCAGGTAATTCTCTAGAGAAAGTAGAAACGGCAGGAGCTATAGGTGTTTTAGGCAACCTTTCAGATTTACAGAATGCTCAACAAGCTCTAGAGAAATGTCAGATTGTAGTCCATTGTGCAGCCTAGATGGATTTTACCTACGACTATGAAAAATTCTACAAAATTAACGTTGAAGGAACCAAGCACTTAGTAGCTGTGGCAAAAACTGCTGGGGTGAAGAAATTCATCTATATAGGTGCTGCTTCTGTCATTAATGGAAGACCTATTAAAAATTTAGATGAACTATATCAACCAAAACGAGTGGCACAAGATTATTGCTCAAAAATCAAAGCCTTAGCAGAAAAACTGGTCTTAGAAGCTAATGAACCTAACTTTAAAGCGATCGCTCTGAGACCACCTGCAATTTGAGGACCTAATAATCCTCACTACGATGATCTTCTGAAAATGTCTAAAGAAGGTAAGTGGGTGTGGATTGGTGGTGGAAAGCATACCCTATCTACCATTCATGTAGACAATTTAGCAGCAGCAGTTATAGCAGCAATTCAGAATTTTAGGGGTGGACAGATATACTATTTGACTCATGGTGAACAACGCCCACTCAAAACCTTTTTTACAGAAATTCTTAGGGCAGAAGGAATTGAAGTAGGTAATCGTCATATGCCAAGAGGTCTAGCACTTTTAATTGCTTACATTGTGGAATTCCTATGAAAGCTTTTGGGGTTAAAGAAACGACCACCCATAGCACCTGTGACGGTATATCTGATGGGTACTGAGTTTTCAGTCAATGATACAAAGGCTCGGACTGAACTGGAGTACCGCAATGCTATTAGCATTAGCGAAGGACTCCGACAAATCAGAATTCGATCAGGAAGCTAAATGGCTCCAATCAGCTATATCAGATTCCCCTCGAATTCTTCACACAACCTTAGTTTTACCAATGGATAATTGATAATTGACAATTGATAATTAATCCCTAGAGGTTTAAAGCCTCTCCTTTCAAGGAGAAAAAGAAATAAGATTTCTGCACTTGGTTTAATAGTCTCGGTTTCAACCAGAGGTAATTATCCATTATTCATTATCCATTATCCATTAATGAACCCCATTATTTAGGAGAAGTAATAATGCAACGATTTTTTGTTAGTTTTCTAGTGCTAACTTTTCTAGGAAATCTAGTTGTTTCAGAGAAGGCTAGAGCCGCCTTAAACAGTAACTTAACAGTAAAAAATAGTTTGATAGTAAACAGTAGCTTAACAGTTAATATCGATGGTCTAAAAAATCAAACTGGACAAGTTTGCCTAAGTCTTTTTTCCGGTAGTCAAGGATTTCCTAGTGACGGCGATCGGGCTTTACAAGCCAGGTGTGTTGATTTAGAGGAAGGAACTCCTGCAATTACATTTGAGAATTTGAAACCAGGAAGTTATGCTGTTGCTGCTTTCCATGATTTTAATGACGATGGTATCTTCAATCTGAATGGTATTGGCATTCCAAAAGAAGGCTTTGGCTTTTCCAAAAACCCAAAGATTTTCACAGGTCCTCCCAAATTTAGGGATGTAGTTGTGATTATTGTAGGTTCAACAAACAATATTCGGATTGAATTGCAATATCTTTAGGAAATCAGGAATTTTATATATGCACAAATATACATTTTTGTCAATTTTTGTGCTTTTATTGTTAAGTTGTCTCCAGAAAATTTGTTTTTTCCATCAAGAGATTAAATTTAAAATTACTTAATATTATACGAATTAAATATAGTTTATAGGGTTTTTTATATAAATTAATTAGAACAAGCCTGTGACTTTAAAAATCATATCATAAACTCCAAATTAAGTAAATTCGTAAAATAATTGAGAATAGTGTCAATAAACTCCTATATTTACGTTTGTTCATAATTTGCTTAACATGGAAATTTTAAAATTATCCCTTCAAAAATATTTGTTTTGCTTATAAAATTAACAACTATATAGGAAATAAGTTTACATACTGTGGGAGCATGGTTAAATATGACTAATTAAAAAGTAGGAAATTATATCAAGTTTGGATAATCAGTTATAATCCTACAGCTTGGGTTTTCTCCTTAACATATAGGTTAAATTTCTCTCGCTCAGGGCTCAGGCTGATTTCAAGACTCAGGTTTCATATTTAACAAATATTTCTCTCGGTGCATTAGTCTAATGTAATCAGGAGAGGTAGCAAAAATCTGTTCTCATGCTAGAGAAGTTCCATTTGACACTCCACGGACTGAAAGTCCCGTGGATTCTTAAGCGGAACAAATTTGATGGACTGAAGTCACATCAAATTTTACCCTTAATGGCATAGCCAAAGATGCCTCTAATCTGTCCGGGGTGAACCCATTCAGGTTGCTTTTAACTCCAATATTTACTGCACCATTACAGTCAGCATTTATCAATTTTCCTTCCCTAGTTTTGTACAAACCGCGTTTGATTCGTTTACCACTAAAATTATATTCAGTAGGGTTATCAGAATTATAAACAGGTATTAAATCACCGTCTAAAAAGCTAGCTTTAGAAGTATAAGATTCTTCCTGTTCTTTGTAAGTCAACCCGTATCTATAACACATAGATTTTAGTTTCATTCTAAAGTTATGGTGTGGTATTTGTACAAACTTTTGGTTGGTTTTCTTGCCTAAATTAATATTTTGTTTCATGCCAGAATTTACTCCTACAACAATAGTAAATATTTGATTTTTACTACACCAGTTGATTAAATACCTAGCTACTTTATTTAGGTGATCTCTAACTTTATTATTCCGATTTACAGTGATACTAATTTGTTTTTTTGTCAAACCTTTAATACCCTGTTTATCTTTTATAGATTGCAATCTAGAATTTTCTTTGTTGTACCACTGGTTAATTGATTTAAATTTTCTACCGTCTAGAATAAACGATGACCCAGTATTTGATACACAAGTGGCTAGATTCTCTAAACCAAGGTCGATTGCTACTGAATTATCTGTTTTGACTGCTGGTTGTGGTTCTTCCTCCGTAATAAATTCTACTTCAAAAAACTGGGCATCAAATCTAGGAATTATTCTAACTTCCTTGAGATTCTTATCTGCCAATCTTTCCGGGAAAGGGATTTTTACTGCACCATATTCAGCCTTGAATTTCTGAGACATTGGAATATTAAAATATCCGTCTTTTACCCTAATTCGAGGTATGATTAAAGGAAAGTATCCCTCTTTTTTGAGGTATCTAGGCATTCGTATTTGTTCAAACCGATACAGACTTTCTTTCCATTACTTTCTAGCGAAAGGGGGTGAATAGGTTAGGCTTTGATTCATTAGTCCATGCAGCATTTCTCAAACACCTTACTTAGAGGTTGTTTGTAAAGACTTATGAAGTGTTTTTACCGCCCGCAAATTGGGTATTTTAGCCTATAAAGTCTAGCATAAATAACCAAGTTGTTACAGTTCAAAGGGCTATTATTCTACATCACAAAACTTTATAAACAGTCTCTTAGAGGATATTTTTATAAGTTGCAGCCTTTGTCATAGATAGAATTTGGGAATGGCACAACCCTGTTTAAAACAAGAATGTTCCATTATAATCTTTGACTTAACAGTAAAAGTTTCAATTATCTACTACCACCACAACTTATTAGTCGCGATATTAAAGCAACAAAAGTTTCAGGAGCCATCATTTGGCCAACTCCATAACAAGCACGTCGGCGCCATATAATTATAGGTAAGTGACCTTCTGGAGCTTGCTGGTTAAACGAGAGTTCATCATAATATTTCCAATTTTCTCCATCTCGCCATCCCAAGCGATCGCAAAAATCTCCATATTGGCCACTCACAGTTTCCCATATACGTTGTTGTACATTTAATCCAAACAACCCGTTACTATAATATTCCCAAAGCCAGTCAATAGTGCAAAGGTCTGTACAAGGAAAATTCTCAATATCTCCCAACCGTAGCCAACCTTCTTCTTCCCTCAAAGTGACTTGCAGCAACAATTCCCAGGTAAGTTCATCTGCTTTTCGCCATTTTCCAGTAGCCAAAAGATTTATTAGTGGGTTATAGTCTATCCCCACTTCAGACATTGGTGGTTCTGGAGTTGGCATGGCATTCAACTTTTCATCAATACTATATAGGGTTTCTACCAAAGTCTCTGAGTTAAGTTGTTCGAGATGATAAAGCACCCACTCTAACTGAGAATTAAGTTGAAAGCGTTCTATAGCAGCCTGATTTAACTGAGCTTGTATTTGATCTAATTGCTTTTTTATATCCCTATAATTTTGGTTGTCATTTACTCCATCTGCTAGTGCAGTTGGTAAACCAGAATTGCTATTATGATGACTAGGATTTTCCGTAGCTTTTACAATTTGCCACATGTTTCTAGCCCAGTTCAACTTTGCCTGTTCTTTCTGTTGGTAAATTTCTGCTGTAGCAAAGAAAGCAGTATCTGATTTTAAATTCCAGTCACAAATAGAGCAATACTCTGGTACTGTTTCAACATATTCTGCACCACAAATAGGACATAACATATATTTTTTTTCTTAATTAAAATCAGTGAAAACTAATATTATATTAGGCTTTTCCAGAAAAGAGGGAGTCAGGGAGTAGGGGGAAAAAGTTGATGATTTCTGCACGATAAATAATTGATTTGATTTTTAATTTTTGGAGGAGTCTTATTTCATCTACACTCCCCACACTCACCAACTCCCCTAGGGCTGTTTCAAAAAGCCAGAAGTTAGCTTTTTTCGGTGCAGGAGAGATTTAGAGCTAGAAAAATTGCCAAATACAACTCAATAACTCGCTTCTTGAAGGAATTAGCTGACTAAAACCTAACTAATTATTCTCATAAGTAGGAATCAAATGATTGTGGGATAAATTTGATAATTTTGAGACGAACTAGGAACGAAAATCTCCCTATCTCCCCATCTCCCCATCTCCCCATCTGTCTTTCAAGAGAATGAAACAGCCCTATCCTACTCCTATTGCTGAGGTTGATAGAGAGCCAATTTCTGTTCATAAGTTCCTACAAGTTTAGGCATAAGTCGTTCTACATCTGCTGCAGTTTCCCCAAATGATGGCCACACCATATATAACTTTCTAAAAGCTTCTTCAATTCTCCCCTGTTCAATATCTTCCAGAGCATTTTTTTCTCGAATTAACTCTATAGCTACACGGTCTTGATAAGTAGGACTAAAATTGTTAGCCTTAACCATAGGAGCAAACCTATCCCAGGATGTACTCAAAAACTGATATCTACCAGCAGCATCAGAACAAAGTTCCTTGCCATTACTGGGGGCACATTTCAGTTCTCTCGGATGGTCTTTAAAGCTAGAGAAATGACTACCAGTATATTGACGATAATAACCTTGAGGCCCTGTTGTACCTTCTGTAACAGAGATTGTATCTAGAAAAGCTCTGATTCTGGGAACATTTACTGGATAAGCCCAATTTTGAGTTGGATCAATCTTAGGCATAACTACTGATATTGCTGACCCTTTTTTATCAGCATTTGCACCCCCACCCACTGCCCGAAATAGTTGTGAGATTGCAATGAATAATCCTACAATGATTAATAGGGAGGAAGCTAATTGTAGGTTAAATAATTTAGACCAGTTTAAGGTTTTTTTCTGCACTTTCCGAGTAGTGCGATAATTTTTAATTTTTTCTTCAGAGGAAGCTACTTTTTTGAAGTTTGAAGTATTAGGAGACAATATATTTTTTTGAATAGTAGGTTTTTTTTGAGTGGTAGAGAGTCTGCCAGTTTGCTGACCAAATTTTAGTAGAGAATTAATAGTTTCTACTCGTTTGTGTTGATGAGATTCCCGATTTTGAGAATTAACACTCCGCACATTTGCAAATTTTATAACATCTGCTGAAGTTACTTTTTTTAGTGGTTTTCTGATAAATTTCAGAAACATTTGAGCTATATATAAATGAGAAGATTGCTGTATAGGAGGAATTTGTTGTAACCAGATATTTATTAACTCAATATCTGAATTTTTGTTTGGTTGACTTCTTTGTTGTGCTTCTTGGTTATACATAACACACCACCTAAATGTTTTAGATTAAGAACATCAGAGTAAATTATAGGGAGTATAGGTTATTTCTACTATAAACAGTATTATTTGAGATTTAACTTAATATATCTCTTTGTTTTTAGCAAGTTTTTTTTTGCTACTTAGCTTCAGTTTTTCAGTCAACAGTCATAATTGAAGTAGCATTCAGCAGTCACGTGTATAATCAGGCATACTCAATAGAAGCCACTCCGCGTCTACAAACTCCCATAAAAAGCCCACCACTAATTTTTTCGCTCTATAGTGGGAGACCGTTACCCTTGAATTTTTAGCGCTCCAGCTAAATGCTGTTTGCGGAGCATTCCGTCAGGAAAAAGCGGAGCTTTGCGCTAGCAAAACGCGCGTTGTGCGGAGCGCTAAACGACATCCCATCCTAGGTCATGCTCCACATTCATGTCGGCTCTTAGCCGAAACACTTTTCATGTCGCGCAGCGGTTCATGTCAGCGACAGCCGAAAATAACCGCTTTTTCTCCATTAATGGAGAGGCTTTATACCTTTCTTTTTCGGTAATTATTAATTGTTAATTAGTAACTGCACCCAACCTATTCCTTGATAACCAAAATTAAATAATTCAGGATGTAAAATTTCCGCTAAAATTTCCAATGAATCTACTAATCTTGGTCCCGGACGATTGAAATAAGAGTTACCATCAGTAATATAAACTTTTCCCGATTTAACTACAGGTAAATCTTGCCATTCTGAGCTTTTAATTAACTCCAAAGTATCTTGGCGAGTACGTTCTAAATCAAAACCACAAGGCATAAAAATTATTACATCTGGATTAGCATTTAATAACTCATCCCATTTTAACCAAGGAGAATGCTTTCCTATCTCTCCAAATAATGAATTTCCACCAGCAAGTTTAACTAATTCTGGTATCCAATTTCCAGCAGCCATTAGTGGATTACTCCACTCAATACAAGCTACTTTAGGAATGTTATTAATTGCTAAATTTTGCGTTTTTTCCGCACAAGCTGCAACCCTTTTTTTTAACTCAGAAATCACCTCATTCCCATCTACTCCTAAACTATTTGCTACTCGTTCCATATCTGCCCAAACTTCTGTCAATAAATTAGGCTCTAAAGATATAACTTGAGGATGACTTTTTGTTAAACTTTTGACTGCTGTTTCTACATCTGCCAAACTAACAGCACAAACATCACATTGAGCTTGAGTAATAATATGAGTAGGCTGTAATTTTTCTAATGTTTCTAATTCCACACGATAGACACTCAAAGCAGACTCTAATAACTCCGTCGCGCGGTCGTGAATTTCCCGACTACTACCATCAGGATTAAATTTAGGTTGAGTACAAACAGGCAAATTTTGAATTTCTGGAGGATAGTCGCATTCGTGACTTCTGCCCACAATAGCTTTCGTTAACCCCAATGCTGCAATAATTTCTGTAGCACTGGGAATGAGAGAAACAATTTTTAGTGAGTAATTTATCATTATCTTTTCCTAAGTATATAGCCCATGTTTTTCTTAATAAAAATTTAAGCTTTATGAGTATGTATTAGTATTAGTATTTTAGGAAAATAGTAACTAGAGTAAAAAATATAGTATACATACCCACAATGAATAATACCAAGCAATTACTAGAAGATTATACTAATGGTAACAGAAATTTTATTGCAACAAAACTGCAAGAAGTTAGGCTTAAAGGTATTAATCTCAGTGGTGCTGACTTTAGTAATTCCGATTTTAGTGATGCTGATCTGATGAATACTAATCTCTGTGGTGTTAATCTGAGTAATGCTAACTTGAGTGGGGCAAATTTGGTAGGGGCGAATTTAAGTGAAGCTAACTTAACAGGTGCTAAACTGTGTGAAGCTAACCTGAGTAATGCTAATTTAAGTGGTGCTAATCTCTCTCAAATTGATGCAAATCGGGCTTTTATTTTTGGAGCTAATCTTTCCCAAGCTAATCTAAATCAGGCTTTTCTTTTTAGTGCTAGTCTCAGCTATGCTTGTTTGATGCAGGCGAGTATGAAGTATGTGAGTTTGATTGGTGCTAATCTGGTTGGTGCTGATTTGAGTCATGCTGACTTAACTGGTTCGTATTTAATTGTGACTGATTTGAGTAGTGCTAATCTTTCTCATGCCAATTTGAGTCTGGTCGATCTCAATAGTTCTAATCTTTCTGGTGCTAACCTGACTAAAGCAAATTTTGATGGTGCTGATTTGAGTAGTGCTAAGTTAGTTGATGCTAATTTAAGTCTGGTTGATTTGAGTAGTGCTAAGTTAGTTGATGCGATTCTACCTGATGGTATTAATTACCAAACACTTTGTAAAAGTTAAAAAATTATCCCGCTTTATAAATGCTGTTTAAGGGCAAAGATTATTTTGCTCTCTATTATATTTTTGAATACAGGGTGCATTCCATTAAATAGGATAACTTATACTATGCCTCTGCCACTCTAAACGCTTTGCAGCGTTGGATATTTGGGGGATGAAGGCATTGCTGAATTAAGGTATGAAAGTAGGTTTATAGGGAACAGGGAACAGGGAACAGGGAACAGGGAACAGGGAACAGGGAAAAGTTAATATTAACAAGTAGTTCAAACAATCCAAAATGCCAAATACAAAATTATCAAATCATGTATAATTCCGATGAAAAGTCGTCCGCAGCGACGAAGCGGAAGCAATCGACCTGCGCCCTTGAGATTGCTTCCTTCCACGGAGTGACCGTCGCTGCAGACTTGGATATAGTAATTATCCGGATTTGATCTCATACCCAGAATCAGCAACGCCTGGGGGATGAATTGTAGTGTTAGAGAAAGAAGAAGTAAAAGACGGGATTTACCTTTTCTGCAAAGATTCATCCCGTGGTTTAGTAGCCCCCGCTTTACACACTAAATACCAATCGCGTCTGTAGTATCAGCTCCCGCGAAGATAGCTGTGTTTAAATCTACAGCATTAGTGAAGTTAGACTTAATCAATGTAGAGTTACTAAAGTCTGCATTAGTTACAGTTGCTCCAATTGCTATACCGTCTACAAATGAAATGCTTTGTGCATCAACACCAGTCAATATCGCATTTGAGAGGTCTGCTTTATCTAGATTTGCAGTAGGTGTACCTGCTGTAAAGAAATCAGCACCTGTAAAGTTAGTACCAATAAAGCTTGCTACCTCCAGACTAGCTCCACTCAGGTCTGCTCCTTGAAAATCAGTCAGGATATCTCCACTTGATTCCTTAAGGATAGCTCCTGTTAGGATGGCGTTATCAAATTGTGCTCCATCTAAGATAGCTCCTGTTAAGTCTGCACCATCTAATTCTGCTCCAGTGAGGTCTGCTCCAGTGAGGTCTGCTCCTTTGAGTTGAGATCCACTCAAATCAGCACCTCTTAAGTCAGCGCCACTTAAATTAGCTCCTTCAAGGAAGATATTCTCCGCGAATACATCTTTAAAATTAGACTCACTGAGATTAGCACCTGCAAAACTAGCACCATCTAATTGTGTAGCAGTTTCAACACCATTAGCATCAACAAATGAACGAAAATCTGCAGCAGTAAAATTAGTATCATCTGCAATGAAGTTACTCAAGTCTGCACCACGAAATCTGAGGTTAAAATCTGTGGGGATGCCATTCTCATCTACAGGTGTACCAGCAGGAAGCACTAAGCCTTCAGGAACAAATGTATTGACATCGCTTATGGAGACACCTTCAAGATTAGCCAGATTAAAATTAACATCAAATACGAATATATCCGTAAAGTTTGTACCTCTGAAGTCTGCTCCTTTGGCATTTACATCTTGTAGAATGACTGCTTCTAAGGTGGCTCCATTTAACTGAGCATCTGTTAGCGTGACTCCACTGAAGTCAGCAGCTTTTAGGTTAGCAAGAGAAAGGTCAGCGCGGGTTAAATTTGCTCCCTGAAAGTTGGGGCGTTCCGACTGTTCGCCACTTAGATTAGCTTCTCTTAAATCAGCATCAGTTAAGTTGGCGTTGGAAAAGTTAATGCCACTGGTGCTGATCTTAAATAGATTAGTCTGTTTGAGGTTAGCTCCACTGAAATCGACATTTTCTAAGGTTGCCAGAGATAAATCAGATGGACCAAAGTTGCTATTTGGGGCAAAGATAGCATTGGAGGCATCAACATTCAGCCAATTAGATTCCCGAAAGTCAGTTTCTCTGAGCTTTGTGCCAACAAATGAGATGTCGTTCAAACTAGCCTTAAAAAAGGTAGAACCATTTAGATTCTGACCATCAAAAACATTTCCAACTAAATTCTGTTCGTTAAAATTTTGAACTGCCATTATAGAAAGCTCCAATTATTAAAAAATTTCATACTAAATCCGGTTCAATATACTTTTTTTTAAAAAAAAGCTTTTATTATACCGAAATTAATACTAATTAAGTATAATTACTTATTGTTTTAATCTGCATGAGAGAAAAGTAAGAGTTTTCTAAGAATTTTCTCATAATTTTCGTAGCTTATAACCCACACCTCTAACAGTCTCAATCAAATCCCTGCCAAGCTTTTTGCGGAGATATCCAATATAAACATCCACAATATTAGAGCTGGACTCATAGTCGTACCCCCAGACATAATTGAGAAGTTGGTCTCGACTCAGAGCTTGATTGGGATGCCGCATCAAGGTATCCAGGAGAATAAATTCTTGGTTGGATAACTCAATCGAGCGATCGCCCACTTTTACAGTACGCGATCGCACGTCAAGGATAATATTACCCACTCTCAGAGGTCTTGGAGACTTATGTTCATTTTTAGTAAGTTGTCGTAGTTGCAAACGTATGCGTGCCAGCAATTCTTCAAAGCTAAAGGGTTTGGTTACATAGTCGTTTGCTCCCCCTTCTAACCCACTTACTTTATCCTTTACCTCATCCCGCGCTGTCAGAATAATAATCGGTATTTGTTCCCCCTGACCGCGTAACTCTTCCATAACTTCTGTTCCGTCTATACCAGGGAGACCAAGATCGAGAATTAGGAGGTCATATTGGTGACTAAAAGCCAGATGTAAGGCTTGGTAGCCGTCCTTTGCTATTGAGGTTTTCAAGCCATTCTCCCGCAGTTTTTTATCCAGAAATGCAGCGATGGCGGGTTCATCTTCAGCAATGATAATTCGTTTCACTCTCAGGTCGCCTCCAACAAATTATAGGGGAATTACAATAGTAAAAGTAGATCCTACACCAAGTTGGCTTTCTAATTCTACCCAACCCCCATGAATAGTTGAAGTTTCCTGTAAGTATAGCATTAATGCATGGGAATTGGTTTAATAACTCAAACGATCGCTACCCAAAATTATATTTATCCTAGGCAAATTGAATCCAAAAAAATCGCCCTAACAAAATATATCTGTTAGAGCTAAAACAAAATAATTCAAGCTTTCAGAAATCAAGAGGAAGAAAAAAATTCAACTAAGACTTATTCTTATAGGTTGATTTTTTTCTAGTAGCTTGGAGCTAATAAGATTTCTTCCTTCTACTACATTTTTTCGCAATACGAGATACTACCTTTGACTATTACTTAAGCATTTCAACCATTAATAGACTGACTAGCATAGGCATCCATACTATACGACGGAACTCGCTTGTTGTAGTCCAATCTATTGCCAGTCAAAGATTCAGATAAATTTTCAAAAGACTTAGAATTCCAGTTACGGTCGTGGATAGGCTTACTTTGCTCGCCCAAGAAGTAAGCTTGACTTCCGATTACTGCAGCAGCTACCCAAGCGATTACGAATAGTGAAATTAAGATAACCATAATTTGTTTTTCCTTTACATTTTTTAACCTTACTGTAAATAAATGTAACAATTTATTGCTGGAAGTGTCAAGTTAATGTAAATTCGGCAAGCTGAATAAAAAGCCATGGAAATCCACACCTGTTTGGAATGGACATAAATTGCAAACTATGATATGTATAAAAGTCTGAACATAAACTTAGTAGTGGACTGACACATATTTAATGGTGCGTTAGATGGGGAGACGCGGGGACGCGGGGATGGGGAGATTCGGAGATTCGGAGATTCGGAGATTCGGAGACGCGGAGATGGGGAGATAAATACACCTAGAAACAAAAATCTATTGCACAGTTTTAGACGTGTCACGCTACTACTGGACCGTTTCACCTAAAATAGTGCATTAGATTATCGGGGTGGGGGCGGGTTCATCTGAATAATTTATAACAGCATTAACTTAACGCGGAACCCGCCCCTACCATTGCAGTATTTTAGCTGTGTCACACCACTACAAGTTTCGCAGTTGTAAAATTACTTCTGACTTCTGACTTCTGACTTCTGACTTCTAAAGTCCTGCCATGCTTGGACTAAATTTCCTTGCATTAAAGCAGCAATACCATTTAATGACCTAATCTCTGGTTGATGAGGGTCAATTTCCAAAGCAGACTTTAAAGCCATTTCAGCGGCCCCAGGATTAAGATCGTATAAATAGACAAAAGCCAAATAAGCATAAGCAAAGGGGTTTTGAGAATCTAACTCAGTTACCCTAGTTAAAGTAGCGATCGCCCCTTCTGCATCTTTTTGTAAAACTTGGGATAAAGCCAAGCCATAGAGCAACTCTAAATTATCTGGTTCCTGTTGCAAACGATAGGTTAAAGCTTGTTCTGCTTGCTCAGTATAATCTTGAACTGGATCGTATTGGTTAACTCGCCCCACCTCCGCAAATACAGTTTCCAACCCCTTTATTCCCAGGGGTAACTTTTGACCCCACATCCGCAACTGGGTGACTAAATCTAATTCTGGTGCTGGTAATATTTGTGCCTCGGGGTCAACCTCTACTCGCACGGGAGGTTGTACAGTAATAGGATAACTTTCTCCAGTTTCTCGGTTAAGATAAGTCGCCTCTAATATATAAGTTCCGGGTACGATATTAGATGGGGGTAACATTCCTATTCGTTCAATAACTTCAAACCCCACCTCAGACTGATTTGCTTGAAACATACCAGGGTGTAAACTTCCCATCCCTATACCGTGGTCGTGAATGAATTTGGTAATAGGTTTTTCTGATACATTATTGTCAGTTTTAGATCCCCCCCTAGCCCCCGGGGGAGCGTTCAAAGTCCCCCTTACAAAGGGGGATTTAGGGGAATTGTCAATGTACTTCGTAACTGTGGGAATTGCTATATTTTCTCGGCGATAAGTTAATAAGACTAAACCTGACTGTAATTCTTGCCAGGAACCAGACCATTTATAGGTAATTGGTATGGTCGTTCCTGGTCGAATTTTTGGCGATAAAATTATATAGTCTAGTTGAACTTTTTCCTTTGGTTTAGTCAGAGGATTAACCTCTACAGGTAAAAACTGATTATGATAGAGATTTAAGTTGCTATTATCTGGCAACTGCCAACTTTTTTGTAATTGAAAATTTGGATGTTGTTCGATGATATTAACAATAGCAGCTTGAGCTTTTTTAATTCTTTTGACAGAACCTTGTTCATCAGTTTTTGTCACAAACCAAGAAAGCGATCTGGCATCTTGTTCTACTTGTTTTAAATTAGTTCCGACTTGACGACCATAAACCTGTAAATTTTTTAAAGCGCCGTAATAATTTAAGTTATGTTGATTGATTTCTGGAGTGGAAGGTAAAACTCCTAAAGTTGAGCGTAAATAGGGATCTGTGTTGATAATTTCAGCAATTACTTTCCTATGAGGCCATTCTTTGCCTAAATGAGCATAATAAACAGCACCAGGACTTAACCAAGCAGTAATTTGTCTGAGGAAAATTCCACCTACAGGCCACAGATTCAAGAGCATTAAAAGAATTGCTAAACCAATAGTAAAATAGCGAATTTGTTTTCCTAGTTTTCTAGGAAACTGCATTAAACCAAAGGCTAATAAAATTGATAAAATTGGCAATAATGGCAAAGTGTAACGAAAATCTTTGTTAATATTGAGAGAGCAAATTAGATATCCGCCGATTAAAAATATAGCTAGCCATTGAAAAGAATGAAGTTGAGTCGAAAAATTTTGTTGTTTTTTGTTGAGTCGGATAAAGTAAAAAATTAATCCACCAATGGGAATAATTAATAGAGGTAAAGAAATATGATAAGGGAGTAATTTTCCATAATAAATCCAAGCATCTAAACTTAAGAGGTTGGGGTCTCCTTCAGCAATAGCAGAATCTACTGTTGCCCGTTTACCAGCAGTTAACATTAGCAGCCAATTTGTTCTTGCCCAAGGATAAAAAATTGCGACAGATAAGCACAGAGAATAAATTAGTTGAATTAGTTTGTACCATTGCCGTTTTTTGAGAATATTTAACCCTACCCAAAGCAACGGCACAAACAGAAAAAATATTGTAGTTTGCTTAACTAAAATTGCCAAGCCAAAAGTTAAACCAAAAGCAGTTGCCCAAAGCCAATCTTTGAGAGATTGATCTGGAAATAATTTATCTATTTTAGCAGATATTAATCCTATAAAATTTTCCCAAAACAATAGAACTTTCTTTCCTCCCTGTTCCCTCTTCCCTGTTCCCTCTTCCCTATCTAAAAACAATAAAACTTTCTTTCTTCCTTCTTCCTTCTTCCTTCTTCCTTCTTCCTTCTTCCTATACCAAAATGTCAAACAACAAAAACTTAAAGTTACCATTGCGGTGAGGGGATAGTCGAGTAAAAACTGTAAACGATATCTATATAATCCCGGAAATAATATACATAATACTGCTGCCCAAAAACCAACTTTTTGATTAAATAATTTGCTGCCTAAACTGTAAACTGAAGTAAGTAAAATAGCACTAAATAATAGATGTACTAATGTAGCTTCGTCAGCACCCCTACCAAAAATATTTTGAAACGGAACAGTAAGAATATAAGTTAAGGGCGGTACCTTCGGCGAAAGCTCCCAAAAATGTCTCCACCATTCTCCAGAAAATAATTGTACATTTTGTAAAGCACGCCAATAAGTTAGAGAACCCGTAAGATAGTCTGCCTGATCCCAAGCCGGAACAGATTTATCAAAAGTAAGCCAGAAGCGATCGCTCACCGCTCCTAATAACCATAAGATAGTTAAGATCAGGATATGATTAAGTTTGTGTTGTTTTTTTTCTTGAGCAATCATAATTTTACAACTATTGCATGAGACATCATATAAAATCCGGTTGAATACTTATTATATATTTAGGGGAGATGAGGGATGGGGGGATAGGGAGATGGGGATATGGGGAGATGGGGAGATTGAATATTGAAGTCTAGATAGAATTATGAACATATACTATATAACCGGATTCTATATCAGTCAACTTTAATATACTCTCAGCTAATACCAGTCCACTATTTTAGTACCATGTCACTACTATCTTCCCAAAAGAAACTTTTCAAATGTTTTTATATCTGGCATTGCAGGTTGAGCACCTGATTTCGTAACACATAAAGCACCATTAGCAGCACCCCATTTCACAGCTTCTTTTAATGACAAACCTGTATCTAATGCTGCTGCTAAACCACCATTAAAAGCATCACCCGCAGCAACGGTATCGATCGCTTCTACTGCAAAAGCAGGTTGAAAAAATGTTTCCTCTTCAGTTGCACAAACAACTCCCCGATCTCCTATTTTTACCACAGCATTTTTCACACCGCGCCGACATAATTCAATAGCTGCCTGAGTAGCAGTTTCTTGATTATTTACTGGAAACCCAAGCATTTGACTTGCTTCAATTTCATTAGGAGTAATAATATCAATCAAACTATAAAAATCATTGGGAAAATTTACTGGCATTGGTGCTGGATCGAGAATAACTTTCACTCCCATTTCTTGAGCTACTTTTGCTGCACTCATAGCAACTTCCACAGGAATTTCTAATTGTAAAAGTAAAACTGTAACATCCGATAGGATATTTCGCAGGCGTTCCACATCTATATTATTAATATTATGGTTAGCACCCGGAACTACAATAATACTATTTTCCCCGCTAGCATCCACAGCAATAACCGCCACCCCAGTATGAACATTCTCATCAACTATCACACCTGTTGTTTCAACATTAGCAGTTTGCAAACTTGTCAGAAGTTGTTGCCCAAAACTATCATTTCCCACTCGTCCCACTATTTTTGTCGGAATGCCAAGGCGAGCAGCAGCAACAGCTTGGTTTGCTCCTTTACCGCCACCTGCTGTCAAAAAGTTGTTGCCATTAATAGTTTCTCCTGGAGTTGGTAAACGGGGAGTAGTTGCGATTAGATCAATATTGATACTACCAAAAATAATGATACTCATATTTACAGCAATTTTAAAATAAATAAACTACTAGCGCGTCTAGCTTAAAAATGTGGGTAAAGAGCGAGTCAATGAAGTCCTCTCCCCCAACCCCTCTCCTGCAAGGAGAGAAGAGTCATTCTCCGGTAATTAGACTTAGACTTCGATTTACTCATAATCTACTTGGTGCAGTTTTTTTTTGCTATACTTAAGGTATTTTTACCCTATTTTCATCTTTTGTGCAACAAAACTCTGTATGTAGAAATGTTTTTTTGAAACTGGCCTAAAGTTGCATAACCAAACCTAAGCTATAAATAGTAAAAGATCGAGCATTCGTTAAAAATAGGAAATATTCAAAATATGGTTACAGTGCCTACCAATAACTCAAACGATCCGAACTATATTGTTGAACCCGGTACAGGTTTTGATGGGGTTGTTAGATATGGACTTTTTGGTTCTAGTGATTGTACAGGATCTCTATTAAACACAGGCCGACACATCCTCACCGCTGCCCACTGTGTCACTGATGACTTTGGATTTCCTGATTTTTTCGACCCTTCAGAATTTACCGTCTACTTTGACCTACCCTCCGGTGAAATCCCGATAGCAGTCAAAGACGTATTTATTCATCCCGACTGGACGTCTGATTTTGATAACAATAACGATATTGCTATTTTGGAACTATCAGAAACAGCACCAGAAACTGCTGATAGATACGATATTTATACCGATTCAGATGAACTGGGTCAACTAATTCAGGTAGTTGGATATGGTATCGGAGGAACTGGAAGTGCAGGGCAAGATTTCATTGATATTCCAACTAAACGAACTGGCTTTAACCACTATGATGCTTTGGGGGATATTTTCAATAACTCTCCTTACGATTTATTTATTGATCCAGGAACACAGTTAGTCTACGACTTCGATAGTGGTTTGACAACTAACGATGCTTTCGGACAAGATTTCGGAATCAATGATTTGGGGTTAGGCAGTTTTGAAGTCATTGCTAGCGATAGAGATTCAGGTGGTCCATCTTTTATTGATGGTAAGATTGCTGGCATTACCTCCTATGGAAAAAGCCCCTTAACCCCTGGTGTTAATGTGACTGGTTTCCTGGATAATAGCTTCGGTGAGTTCTCTTTTGATACTCGGGTTTCAACTTACGCTGATTGGATAGCGCAAACAATTGCACAACCCAACAATAGTGGAAATGACGATATTTTTGGCTCTGATTTTAGTGATGATAGCCTTTTTGGTAATCGTGGGAATGATTTTATCAGTGGTCTTGGAGGAGATGACTTCTTGTTTGGAGGAAAAGATGATGACACCATAAATGGTGGTGATGGTAACGATTTTATGAGTGGGAATATTGGTAATGATTTCCTATTTGGTGGAGACGGTGATGATTTTCTAGCTGGAGGTAAAAATTTAGATGTTCTTGATGGTGGGGATGGCAACGATACACTTACTGGTGATTTAGGACCTGATGAGTTGACTGGAAGTCCTGGTAATGATATATTTATCCTCTCAACTCAAACAGCTACCACAGATCGAATTTTAGCTGATATCATCACAGACTTTACTGTCGGGATCGATCTAATTGAATTGACAGAGGGGCTAACACAGACAAGCCTCAGCTTTGAAAGCTCGACATTGCTAGGTGTTACAGGTACATTTGTCGGCATCAGTGGATCTGAAACTATCTTGGGTTTTGTCAATAACATTTCACCAGAGCAACTAAGTAATAGTTTTGTGTAGTTGAATACCTAGATGTTAGTCTTTCTAGTGGATGATTAAAACTCTTTGTGATTTATCTAATTGTCAACCGAAATAATTGGGAGGAAAACGCAGATATTAGACTAAGGTGAACCAGAAATCCTATTATTTTGAGAATATTTGACCTTTATGCTGCAGATAATATGTCAACTTCTCGCGGTTTTGCTCCTGAGAAACCTCATCTTGAATATCTTGCTCGTGTTGAATTTTTTGCCGATCAGCGACCGCTTTTTGGTGTGCTTCTTCCCCATAAATATCTGCCAAACGTGAATCTAAATCTGACAGTACAGGTCTGCGACCATACAAAATCAATATATCTTCAGCAAAAATACAGGTGGAACCCTTGGGGATACCAACAAAAGTGCCATCAGATCGCTCAATACCTAATATCGTTATCCCCTCATCCCGGAGACGTACCTCATCAAGACGCTTATTTGCCAACCAGTCTTCAGGAGACACTAATAGTTCCATGACTTGATACTCTCCCCTCAAATGCAACAAACTTGCATAGTCGCGAATTTCTAATTTTGTCCAGCGACGGAGTGACCATTTCACTATACGAGTGAGAAAACGATTAAAAGTGCGATTCGTCGCGATCGCCCATAATAATGCTACCCCTAATATTAAAATTAGCGACCGCCACAACCAATCATTAGGCCCCGCATCAGAAATGAAAGTCAAAACTAAAGAAGAAATTACTGTAATTACTCCTGCATTGCCCGTAAACATCAACAACATAATAATCCGGCGTCGCACTGGGTGGTTAACAACTTTTTCTGACTCCTTCGTAGTGAAACCCGATCCCGTAAATGCCGAACGCGCTTGAAACTTTGCCGAAGCTTGGGATAAACCTGTTAATGTCAGAGCAGTAGCAGCAATGTGAGTAATTAATAGAGACATACTAACAGCAATGAACAGAGAAATTAATGCTCCCATTTTACCTCTTCTAATTAGTTTAACTAAACCATAACTATGTTATCGCTAATCTTTTTTATTTCTGATTAAATAAAAAAAAAGATTATAGCGACGTTGTATAAAATGTCCCTATAAATCTTTCTTTGAGCAATTAAAAATTAATAGTTAGATTTTAAACCTGAGACTGGCTTAACCCAACCCATTCATAAAATTCAATCATTTCTGACGAACAGTGGGAGCAACTAGCACATTTTTCTCCTTCCATCAGACGAATTCTTCCTTTGTGAATTAGTCGTTTGAGTAAAGGACGCATAGCATCAGAATCCATATGAAAATGCAAAGCTAATTCAGCTAAGGATATCTTGCCACATTTTTCTAAATAACCTTGAATATCAGTTAAAATCATCAGACATCTCCAGAAAAGAGGTAATAGGGAATAGAGGCAGGGCAAACGCATCTAAATTCTGGATTATACTATTAAGGTTTAGAGGAGCGAGCAATATAAATACTCAGAACCTTAACATCCTTGCCCTCTCAGAACTTCAAAATAAGATGCGTTTGCCCTGGGAATAGGGGGAAAGTAATTGATAGTTTATGGATAAAAATTGATTTGATTTGGGATTTTTGGAGAGTTCTATTGGGAATCCACAACCAATTGATTCTGACTCCTGTATTCTGACTCCTGGCTCCTTTCTTCAAGTAATTTGTTGCTGACTTCTTAACCGAACGGGTTGAGCTAATTTCATCATAACCAAGGTACAACCCGTAAATACCAATGAACCTACAATCCACATCAAGGAAAAGGCCGGATGTTGTCCAAAGGTACAAACTTGATAGAAAACAGTAGCTACAATATATGCTAATCCAGTTGTCCACAAGGCTACAAACAGCATCCATCCAAGATTAGTTTCTCGATAAACAGCCGCCGTTGCTGAAACGCAGGGGAAGTAGAGCAGCACAAATAACAAATAAGAAAATGCCCCTACTTTGCCATCAAACCGCTTCACCATAGCTCCAAATGTTCCTAACTGTACTTCCTGTTCCTCAGCCGCCGTTTCTACGTCTTGAGTATCTCCAATATTTAACCCCAGGGGATCTAGTAGTTGATTGGGTAAATCGGCTAAATTAGCGGGAATGCTAGCAAATGCTTCCCCAATACCTCCCCAGAAGCTAAAACCTTCTGACTCAGTTTCTGCATCGGGATTATCTTCTTTGGCTAATTGTCCGTAAATCGAATCTAGGGTTCCCACCATAGCTTCTTTAGCAAAGACTCCAGTGAAAATTCCTACTGTTGCTGGCCAATTTTCCTCTGTAACTCCCATTGGACTAAAAATGGGGGTGACAGCTCGACTGGTGCTACTGAGAACAGATTTTTCGCTGTCTTGGTTTCCAAAAGATCCGTCCATGCCAATAGAGTTTAACAATCCCAAAACTATCACCATCAAGACAATAACTTTGCCAGCTTTCCACAAAAATGCCTTTAACCGTTCCCAGGTTCGGATTAATACCCCTTTCATTCGGGGTAGATGGTAGGGTGGTAATTCCATGACGAAATGACTTACTTCTCCTTTGAGAAGGGTATTTTTCATCACTACCCCTGTAAAAATTGCTGCAACAATGCCTAAAAGATAGAGTCCAAACACAATATTTTGTCCACCGATAGGAAAAAAAGCTGCAGCAAACAGAGCATATACGGGAAGTCTCGCCCCACAAGACATGAAGGGATTCATCATAATAGTCATTAGGCGATCGCGGGAATTTTCTAAAGTCCGTGTAGCCATAATTGCTGGAACATTACAGCCAAATCCCACTAACATCGGTACAAAGGATTTTCCTGGTAATCCTACTAACCGCATTAACCTATCCATCACAAAAGCAGCTCGTGCCATGTAGCCTGAATCTTCCAGAATTGACAAGAACAGGAACATAAACCCAATTACAGGAATAAAAGTGGCAACAGTTTGAATGCCTCCCCCAACTCCATCAGCTAAGAGAGCAATTAACCACCCTGGTATACCCATTCCTTCCAGAAGATTAGCTAAACCATCAACAAAAATCGTGCCTGCAGCAATATCAAAGAAATCAATAAAGGCAGCACTGACGTTGATGGTAAACAGAAACATGAGATACATGACTAAAAAGAAAATGGGAACTCCTAGCCAACGATCGAGGACAATCCGATCTAAGCGATCGGACATTGTACTACTGGCTTCACCAATGCGTTCCGTAGCTCCTTGGGTTAATTGGCGAATAAAACCATAACGGCTGTCAGCAATAATAATATCAATATCTTCCCCCAATACCTGATGGATTTGACGACGATGTGTGACGACAATTTTTTCCAAGTCTTTCCCCCCTAATTCTGGAGCAACTTGGTCTTCATATTGCAGTAAATTTAAAGCTGTCCAGCGAGGTTCGACAATGCGTTTGCTACTGTGTTCAATGATGTAGGGAACCAATTCTGCTAAGGCATCTTCAATCACTGCTGGATAAGCAACATAGCTCGGCGAACGACTGATATTTTTCACCAGTTCTCCCACCGTATCCAATAAGGGTTTGATACCTTCTTCTCTAGCAGCATTCATCGGGATAACTGGACATCCTAACCGTTCTCGTAAAAGATCGGCATTGATAGAAATACCTCGGTCTTGGGCTACATCCATCATATTGAGGGCAACAATCATTGGTAGCCTCATCTCCATGATTTGTGTTGTTAAATAGAGATTACGCTCCAAATTCGAGCTATCAACGATATTAATGATTAAATCAGCTTCCCCAGACAGGAGGTAATCCCGCGCCACCAGTTCATCCATCCCTGTTCCCTCTTCTTCTACGTCAAGAGAGTAAACTCCAGGTAAGTCTACTAGGGTAATTTCTCGTCCTTGATGCCGAAACTGACCTTCTTTGCGATCTACAGTTACGCCAGGCCAGTTACCTGTACGTTGGTTGGCTCCTGTTAGGGCATTAAAAAGGGTTGTTTTCCCACAATTGGGATTACCAATGAGGGCAATAATGGGTTTTAACATTAGTTTTGAAGATTAGAATTGAGAACTTGTTCTTAGAGAAAAATTTAGGTTTTGTTGAATGACTTGATGATTTAAGTAGTCAGTAGTTTTTTTCGTTTCACCAGAGCAGTAAGGCGTATACCACTTAGCTCATCAAACTTGGATTTTCATCTGACTAACTCAGAAATTTCATACCTTATACCAATTCACTTTGCCCATCTTTCATGTCGTACAGCAAAAAGTGTTGAGCCGATAAAATATGATTTTGACTGTCAGATGTGTGTCTTACATTCTCTTTGTGAAGCGTTTCCGTAGGAAATGGAAACTTCAGAATTACGCATCGAGTACATAATTTCCCTGCAACGGTATTACTTCCGCCATCCCAAAATTTAGCTATCTACCTAGACAGCCTCAACTACTAAAGCATCTGCCTCTTCTTTGCGTAAGCTTAGATGAAAATCTCTGACGAGAATCTCTACTGGATCTCCGAAAGGTGCTACCCGAATTACCTTAAATGTTACCCCAGGAGTCATCCCCATCGACAACAGTTTTTTCTTATAGCCTCGTTTGACTTCGTTATAACGGACAACTCTGCCTTCAGTTCCTTCTGCCATTTCTCGCAACAATATTGTCTTTGTTTGATTTTTCATGTTTTCTTGGTCACTCACTAAAATTTTGTTGGCCATTCCCGAACCCACACCAATCCGGTTATCTTCTATGGCAACTAGAACCGAACCACTAGGTTGAGCGCTGATAATTTGCAATTGAGCCCCTGGAGTTAATCCCATTCCTAAGAGGCGATTAATTCCTCCTTGTCCCTGAAAACCAACTAACCAAACCTTTTGTCCAACTGTTGTTTGTGATAGGGGATAGGAGTTATTATCCTTAACTGTTGGCCTAGCTTCATCCATATCAATTTGAGCATTACTCAACTCATTAAAAAAGTCAAATTTCCAATCTATGCGACTAGGAGAGACAATTTTGTCATCAGTGTGATTCACTTTCCAATCCATCTCAAGCTCCTTAAATACTAAATTTTGCAATAACTAATAACTTAATTTTGATTTATTTTTTAATCAAAATTTAACTAAAAAATTTGATATATTAAAAAAGTTATCAGTTTAGATAGAAGCAACATTTTAGAGGTTTCGTATTTTATAATTACCGAAAAATTAAGGTATAAAGCCTCTCCATTCATGGAGAAAAAAGAAAATTTTTTTTAGGCAATCCTTCTATTACAGAAAAGGTAATTATTAATTATTAATTTTTGAACTTAGCAGTAGCTGTCAAAGGCTAAATATAAATACTACCCATAGTGGTGCAGAATGTGGGATAGAAAAATTGCTATAACTTTAGATATAGCAATGGTTGATAGTATTTTTTATTTTTTGATGGCTACAAGCTTTACAAGGTAAAAGTTTTAGCAATTTTTATCACTGTATAAAGTGATAAGTATATTAGCAATTAACTAGGGGCAATTGTGGTAATTAATTTAACTTGAACTTGAATTAATTAAAAATAATTCTTAATAATTAATTGATTTTTTTTCTAATTAATAGCTATAAATCATACTATCATAATCCATTGAAAATTTTTGCCGATTAAGTTAAGAAATGATTAAGAAGTAGGCTTGAGAAGATGAACGTATCTCGCTAATGGGACTTACACAAAACAGAAGTAAAAAATAGGATGGTGTTGCATAGTAATGGTATAGGAAGTGTGGGGAGTGTAGGAATAAAATGTATATTCTGACCATTATGGGAGCAGGACTACCAGTTTTTTTTACTAAAGTGCCGTTCATCAGAACTATGTTGAAAAAAATTGCGTAAAAACCATCTTCAACTCCTATGAATCACAAAAACTTTTCTCTGCCTTAATACCTACAAGTTGCTCAATATTATCCAGAAATATTTGCTGCAAGAACCTGTGCTGTAATTATTTGTTTTAATTGGTTTTATTTACAAATTAATTGGGTTGGTTTAGCACTATTAATTCTAGTAACAGCTTATGCAATTGGAGATATAGTCGGCAAAGAAAATTTAATTAACTCAGAAGTAAATCACTTTATTTCCTACTTTTTAGATGAAAGTAACCGCCTCCAAAAACAGGAAAAAACAGTTATTTTTATCACACAATTACAATAAATTATTGGCTTAATACCTGTTGCTGATACCATCCATTTAGAAGCTGTTGAAATGATAAATCAACTCAAATAATAGGATCACTAATGCTGGGCGATACCTAAAAAAAATTATAGCGTTTCGCTACGCAATATGTTTGCGGAGCATGACCTTAGGAGCAGAGCTTTGCGTCAGCAATTGCCTAAATTAGTATGCGCTATATTATATAGTGTTTTTGTATAAGTCCTGTTAAAAAGATTTTTTCTAAGAAAGAGGCTATTAATTTTTTAGACTTGACACTTCCAAATAAAGAGTTAATAATATGAAAACTCAATAATTCATTATCTTCTGACAAGCCTTGCCAAGCAGTCAGTTAGGATTTTATTTGGTTTTTATCCTTTACTAAGTACGGGATACCATGAACAATTAATAGGTGTGAGGCAAAAATTAATGAAAATTATTTTTAATAAAGTCAGAAAATATAGCCCCTGTATTCTTAGTACCACATTATTGATCGCCAATCCTGCTCAGGCCACTCCCCCAATACAAATTGCCCAGGCATTTCGTCCCCTACCTATGGATGACCCCTCATTAGCAATGCCTACCGTATCTGAGCTAGAAGCAGAAGAGACAATAGATCAGGTGACATCTGTCTCCCAATTATCAGACGTACAGCCCACAGATTGGGCATTCCAAGCATTACAATCATTAGTAGAACGTTATGGTTGTATCGCAGGTTATCCCGACGGCACCTACAAAGGCAACCGCGCCATGACTCGCTTTGAATTTGCTGCCGGATTAAATGCTTGCCTAGACAGAATTACAGAATTAATCGCCGCAGCAACCACTAACCTAGTTACTAGAGAAGACTTAGCTGTATTGCAACGACTACAAGAAGAATTTGCAGCCGAACTAGCTGCATTGCGCGGTCGTGTAGATTCTTTGGAAGCACGCACCGCTGAACTAGAAAGCAATCAATTTTCAACTACTACTAAACTTAACGGAGAAGTTCTGTTTTGGTTAAATGATACCTTTGGAGAAAGAGCATCAGCCCGTGGAGAATCTTCTGGCAATGACAAAACCGAGACCTCTCTTTCTTATCGTGTCAGGCTAGAGTTTGAGTCTAGCTTTACTGGAGAAGATTTGCTCTTTACTCGTCTACAAGCTAATAATCTTAATGAGTTGAGCGAACCAGAACTCACCAATACCTTAATGACTCTTGCCTCTATTGATGAAGGTGATGGTAGTGATGATTTTGGTATTGACCTAATGTTCTATCAGTTTCCCATTGGAGAACGTGCCCAAGCTCTCATCGGTCCTATTGGAGTTGACCTAGATGACGTTTCTGTAGTTCTAACACCCTTTGCAGATGAAGGGGATGGCACTATCTCTCGATTCGGACGACGCGACCCTACCATGTTCCGCGGTCCAGCTAATGCAGGTGTTGGTTTTAGCTACGCATTTAATGATAAGTTTCAGGTAAATGTAGCTTATTTAGCAGACGATCCGGCAAATCCTCAAGAAGGTGCTGGTGCATTCAATGGTGCTTACAGTGCATTAGGTCAGCTTGTGATTGAACCTAACGATAGCTTGGCATTTACTCTAGGTTATGTGCGTAAGTATTGGGGTGACGATGGGGTAGATATTACTAATGGTACTGGTAGTTTCAAAGCTCAAGATCCTTTTGATGGTATTGCCACGACTGCTGATAACGTTGGGTTGCAAGCTCATTGGAGAGTGAATGAAAAGTTGGAAGTGGGAGGTTGGTTTGGTTCCACCTGGGCGCGACCAGAAACTGAGAATAGTGATGATGATGATATTACTATCATTAATGGAATGTTCTATTTTGCTTTCCCAGACTTATTGAGAGAAGGAAATCTTGGTGGTTTGATGGTAGGTGTACCTCCTATTGTGACTGATGGGGGTGATGATGATTCATTGAAGGATGATGATACATCTATACATATAGAGGCAATTTATCGTATTCAAGTTAATGATAATATCTCTTTGACTCCTGGTTTGTTTGTGATTACTAATCCTAATCACGATGATGTTAATGATACTATTTGGGTTAGTACATTCCGGACTCAGTTTAAGTTTTAACTAAAATCGGCGATCGCTCACATAATTAGTGTGATCGCCGATAATTGTGATATTATAATCATCTCAAAAAAAGGATTACTTTAAGATATTTAAAATCAAACAGATAGTTCATTAATTGATAATTGATAATGGATAATTGATAATTACCTCTGGTTA
>NZ_JBNHER010000140.1:0-1406 GCF_050015975.1 Dapis purpurea BLCC-M126
CAGGACTTACGCAAAGACACTATATATAGCGTATACTAAATAGAGCGATGTAGCTGCCGCTAGGCTCCGCCAACGCTGTTAAAAAATGTAGCGATCGCCTGAACAAAAAAATTATCATAACTAATATTAATAATATTAAAGATATGCTCTTTAAATTTATTTTAGCTAATTGTAAATAAATTTTGCTAAAAGAGCTTAATTATACTATAATTATATTATCTTAATTGTTAATTTGAGATAACAAGATGAATTTTAACTATATTGATTATTGTCAGTATCTACTCAATTCTCATACAAATTATACTATCACAAATTTAGCCAATCACCTAGAAAATGTTAGCCATGACAAGATAAATCGTTATTTAAAAATACAAAACTTTGATAACCAAGATTTATGGAGAAATGTTAAAAAAGAAATTATAGCCAATACAGAAGGTTATTTAATATTTGATGATACAGTTATTAACAAGAAGCATAGTAATAAAATTGAATTGGTTCGGCGACAGTACAGTGGTAATGAGCATCAAGTAGTTCGTGGTATAGGAATAGTAAATTGTATATATTTTAATCCAAAAATCGAACAGTTTTGGCTCATAGATTATCGAATTTATGACCCAGATACTGATAAAAAAACCAAAATAGACCATGTAGAAGAAATGATTTTATGTGTGGTAAATCAGAAAAAATTACCATTTAAAACTGTGTTAATGGATAGTTGGTATGCCACACAAAGGTTAATGGGATTAATAGATAATATGGAGAAAATTTATTACTGTCCCTTAAAAATAAATCGTTTAGTAGATGATACTCGTGGTATAGAAAAATATAAAAAGATAGAAGAATTAACTTGGAATGAGCCAGAAAAAATATCAGGTAAAATAATCAAAATAAAAGGTTTTCCGAGAGATAAAAAAGTAAAGTTATTCTGGGCAACTATTTCTACCAATAGAACAGAATATATTGCAACTAATGACTTATGTCAAGCTTCAGTAGATGCAGTAGAGTTTGAATCTCAAACCAGATGGAAAATTGAAGAATTTCACAGAGAAATTAAGCAATTAACAGGTATAGAGTTTTGTCAATGTCGTCTCAGGAAAATTCAGAAAAATCATATAGCCTGTGCTATATTAGTCTGGAATTTTTTGAAAAGATTAGCAGTGAAAATAGGGAAAACTATTTACCAAGTTAAGCATGAATTACTCTCAGATTATCTGATACAAGAGCTGGAAAAGCCCACAATAAAATTCAGAGCAATTTTGATTTTGTAGGTATTTTTCTTACTCTTGAATTAATGGCTAAAATCTTGAGGCGATCGCTACATTTTTTTTAAGCGTTGGCGGAGCCTAGCGGCAGCTACATCGCTCTATTTGGCATACGCTATATATAGTGTCTTTGCGTAAGTCCTG
>NZ_JBNHER010000141.1:0-28558 GCF_050015975.1 Dapis purpurea BLCC-M126
GTGGTTTGTTCTCCGATACAAAAAAAGTACCTGAACCAACTGCATTATTTGGTTTTGGAGTGGTTGCTGCTGGTTTAACAGTTCTCCGTCGTCAAGGTAAGAAAAGCTCCTAATTTAAAATCCTTCCTTCACTTATACTTTCTCCTCACTGGTATTAGCTGAATGGACAAGATAGTAAATTCTCAAATCACATTGGAGTACAGAACAACTTGAAATGCAAGAATAGTATCAACTATTATTACCACCGCCACAACTAGCATACTTGGGTAACTCCTGATAAAATCAAAATTATTCATTAGTTACGAATTAAAGTTATATGTTTTCCAATTCAGAACAATTATTCAGTTCTACTTCTAGTATTAAATACTTTGCTTATGGCTCCAACTTGTCTAAATCTTTGCTAGAATTCAAATTATCATCAAATCCTCAAACAAAGGAAATATACAAAAAAGAACCATTATCATTAATTTTACATTCTCAACCAGCTATACTAAAAGATTTTGAATTAAAATTTAATTTACATACACCAACTAATAGTATCGATCCAAGTTATGCTAATATAGTTTATAAAAAAAATTCTATTGTACATGGTTGTTTATATGAAATGTCACCAGAATGTAAAGCAGTTATTGATGGATTAGAAGCTAAAGGTAATGTCTATCAAGAAGAAAATGTACAAGTTTTACCTTATTATTCAACAACCACCATTACTGCTTTAACGTATATAGCTTACAGAGAAAAAATTAAATTACCAGCTCTGACAATAAAAGAGGGAGTGCCACCTTCTCAAAGATATTTAAAGACTATAATTTCTGGTGCTAAAGAATGTAATTTAGAGGCAAAATGGATAGAATTTTTAAAAGAGCAAAAAGTAGCTACAACAACTTTGACTAGATTATCATCTGAAGAATTGAACAAAATCAATAAAATAGTTTATACTCCTCAAGATTTAAAAAGTAAAAATTCACCATTAGATAAAGTTTTAAATGAAAAAGAACAAGTTATAAAACCTATTATTAGTAGTATTTGTGGATTAGTATTTATGTGTAATCCAAATCACGGATTTGCAATTGGAGCAAAATCGTGGATTGAACAAATATTAGGACGAGATATTACAGTATTTTATGCTAGAAGATGTTTGCGTAATGAAGGAGTTTCATTGTATGAAAGTGAAGAAGATGTATTGTTGGCGGATCGAGATTGTCTAGATTATGTTATAGCAAATACCTGTAATTTATTGAGTCAATCAAGAAAAGAAGGAGAAGGTGTATTTTTACTGGGTAGGACAACTAACTTTCATTTGTGGAAAGATTATTTAATTTCAAGAAGTTAGGAAAATTTAAAAATGCACAATAATTTTTGTTGTAATGCCAATGATAAAAAAGAATAATATCTTGGACTTTAATCTAAGTATCTATCTAATATCATCTCTGCTTAATTAGTGATCAAAAAAGTAAGCATTCAGCTTTTAAAAAAAGAAAGCAATTACTAGGGTTAGATGATGACCAATTTCATTTCCTATAGAATGCTGACTAAAAAAATTTGCTCATTTTTCTAGTCCTAATACCTTATTTATTTCTCTTCTTCTCAGTCCTAACTACTACCTAATTTTTATAAGTATTCATCCGGACATGATATAGCGTTCTCAGTAAGCGTGAGGTATACTTTATCTATTTCAGGACTTAGGCAAAGACACTATATATAGGGTATGCTAAATATAGCGATCGCTTGCTTCTGCCGCTGACGGGGGGTTACACTGCTGTTGCCTAAAGCAAACGAATGGGAGTATCTCATGCTTTTTGGGAATTGCTATATAATATTAATTTATCATCTCAACATACTTCCCATTTCAAATTTATAGGTGTCTTTACTACTAACTTTTAACAAGTATACTTAAACTAGTAACACCAACCTGTGGAGTACAATGATGTTTCATCAGAATTGGAAAAAAAGAATTATTTTTTGTTTATTATTTACATTGCTTTTTGTTAGTACCATTACCTTAAACATTATTTTACCAAAACAATCAGCGATCGCCGTTAAAGAAGAAGACTGGGATATGTTTTTGCAGCAAAAAAACTTTATTCAAGCAGTGAATGAAGTTGAGCAACATTGGGAAAGAGACTATGAAAATTACTTTGATGAAAATCTAGGTGATTTTTCAGTAACGGCTGAAGATATAGCCGAAACACTCAGTAATTCATCTCAGCAAACTGGCACAAAACCTGCTGTTATTTGGGTTTGGCAACGGCAAAAACAAATGCAGCTAATCTTAATAACTCCTGGCACAAAACCAGAAATTTATAGTGTTACAGATGCAGATCGACAAAAGTTAATTAATACAATTAGAAGGCTCAATGTAGAAATAACAAATCCCAGAAAACGCAATACTACATCATATTTAGAGCCTGCTCAAAAACTATATGAATGGATGGTCAAGCCTTTAGAATCTAGACTAGAAACAGAAAAAATAGATACCATAATGTTTTGCTTAGGTCTTGGTTTGCGGACTTTACCATTAGCAGTATTACATGATGGAGAAAATTTTATTATCGAGAAGTATGCGGTTGCTCGAATTCCTGCATTTAATCTGATAGATACTAACTATAATAAAATTAAAAATGCTCAAATTTTAGCGATGGGAGCATCAGAATTTAAAGAATTATCATCTTTACCAGCAGTACCAGTAGAAATAAATAAAATTACACGATTTTTGTGGGAAGGTAAAGCATTTATAAATCAAGAATTTACAGTTAAAAATTTACAACAACAACGACAAAAACAAGCTTATGAAATAGTTCACTTAGCCACCCATGCTGAATTTAGGCCAGGAAAACCCGATAAGTCTTATATACAGTTTTGGAATGATGAACAAATTAGCTTAGATGAAGTAGAAAAGTTAAAACTGAATCAACCACCTGTAGAATTATTAGTTTTGAGTGCTTGTCGTACTGCATTGGGAGATCGAGAAGCAGAATTGGGTTTTGCCGGGTTAACAGTAAAGTCTGGAGTCAGATCGGCATTAGCAAGTTTATGGAATGTTAGTGATATTGGCACATTAGCATTAATGACAGAATTTTATGAGCATTTGCAAAAGACACCTCTAAAAGCAGAAGCACTTCGACAAGCTCAAGTTGTGATGTTAAAAGGAAAAGTAGGTATAGATCAGGGTGAGTTAAACGGAACTAGGGGAGAATTACAACTACCACCAGAATTAGCAGAATTTGGTGATGCAACTTTTTCCCACCCTTATTATTGGTCAGCTTTTACACTAATTGGTAATCCTTGGTAATTCATTAATGGATAATGAATAATGAATAATGGATAATTACTTCTGATTAAAACCGTTCTTAATTGAATATAAGGAAATACCTTAGCACTTTTTTGCTTTCTCAAGGGGAGGTTTTTAACCTAAATTATTTAATTAATTTAAATCCATTGGTAAGTAAACCAAACCCTACAAGTGAGTTTTTGCCTCTTTTAGAAGCTTATTCTCCAAAGTAAGCAATGAAAAATGCGAACTGATAACTGATGGCAGTTATCCACCTGGCTATTATGATGGTCCCTGCTACTATATTTCTAGTAGTTCTAGTGGTTCTAGTAGTAGAACATACTATTATCTAAACAGCGGTGGTAGCTATCAACCAGTTCCTAGTAATGCAGGTATTCTCAAAAGTCCTTCGGGAAGGTCTACAACTTCTGTTGGTACGGTTAATAGAGGTGGTTTTGGTAGTAGAGGTGGTATAGGTGGTATAGGTGGTAGTAGTTTTGGGGGTAGAGGCGGTGGTAAAGGTTGATCAAATCAGGACTTACGCAGAAACCGGGTTTATGAAGGAGATTTCGTGGTTTGAACAAATAATCACGGAAATAAACCAGGTTTCTTAGTTGGTTTGGATAAGTCCTGAAAATCCTAAATTAAAATTTAAAAAATAAAGCAGTAAATGAAACGGATCAATGAGGAAATATTACGGTTTATTTTGGAGATAGAGAATATCAAACGGAAGGAATATATGAAGATGAACGTTTAATTTATCAATCTTATTATCAATTGCCGAACTTTGATGGTTATTATCCTATAGTTGGTGCTTGGGTTATTCGTGGAGAAGCTGCTGGTATTTGTCTGAGGGAAGATAGAGAAATTGTGACTCAAGATTTGAGTAGATTTGTGCCTCATTATTTTGTATGAATTATCAAAAAGTCTTTGATTAATGAGTTAATAACAAATAGCTGATAGCTCAATGCTTATATATTAAACATCTAAACGCCAAAGCTATTTCAATTTTTCTAATAGTTTCTGTTGCCTCCTTTCAATTATTTCTGGAGTCCATTCATTTTCTGTTAAAACTTGTGTGGTTAAAACAAAAGGAAAAATTCTATCATTTGTGGAAAAGTATTTATGCTTTTTTTCCTCAAATTCAAAGTTAGAAGCTTTCTGATTTTTTCTACGAGAGAGAAGTACCAAATCACCTAAACAATTAGTATATTTTAGACGTTGTTCTTCAGTAGGAAACCAATTTAGCCATTGACTATTATGAGGAGAATTTTGAGGAAGAATATGCTCGATAGTAATGATGGGAAAGTTGTAATTAGCTCCTCCTTCAGAAAGAGCAGTATCTAAACGTAGGAGAATATAACGACAAGTTCTTTCCTTATCAAAAAAGTTGTAATTCAAACAATTAATGATTTTTTGACATTCATCATTTGTTAGTTGCAAAGCTGAGTCAAATTTCTGCAAATCTTCTCCGTCTTCAATTTCATAAAGCAAACTTCCATACGTTTTTATTCGTTGATTAACATTGGCTCGCATTATCATTAAACCAGATGCCAAGCGGTCAAAATCTTGAAAAAAATTAAGTAACTTTTCCGGTTTATTTCTGTATTTAGATAAATAAAGAATAGCTGGGGGCATCCAATTTTTATTATCTATTTGATTGAGCGCTTTAAAAATAGTATTTATTTGATCGGCATATTTATAACTTTGATAATTAGCATTTCTAATATAGAAGAAAGCTTCTGCAAAAGGTAAGAGTTTATTATCAATAAAATGAGTAGGATTATTGCTAGGTTTAACATATTATCGTAGCTCTTTAATAATGGCTTGACTAGACTTAGCTTTGCGGTAAATAATCCGAATATCAGATTGAATATACTTCCTAGTTTTCCTCTAACATTTTTGTTATAAATAGTATAAATTAATTAAGATAGTTCAATCATAGCATATTTTGAACAACATTTGAGCAATAATAATTGAAGAGTCGTTTGCATCAATACTCAAATATGAAGTATATCCCGTTTTTTTTAATGAATCTTTCCCAGAGACTTTATGGAATTTTGAAGTCTTTGCAACGTAAATTAGGATTAGAAACAGCAGAAATTGATGATGGTTCAGAAAGTTTAATTCGGGAACATGGTATATTTATATTTATCTTTGGAATTTTATTTTTATTCGTAGTATATCAAAGTTTTACAAGTAATAAAGATAATTAAATTATTTAACTAACAAATAATTAACAGTTATCAGTAACTACAGTTAAATTTTGATTTTAAAGTAGATAATGAAAATTATAGATTTTGGGAAACTGATAACTGTTAACTGATAACTGTTAAAAAGACCGCCTCCAATTAAAGAACTTCTCTAACATATTCTGCTGCCATAAATTTTTGGCATACTTCTGCTTTTTCAATAATAAACCTGCCTTACTATTTACCTCAGATAAAGTCGGATAAATATGAATCCCAGTCAAAGCAGAAACAGGCAATTTATTCGACATTGCTAAAACAACTTCATGGATTAATTCACCAGCAGAAATACCAACTAAATGTGCTCCTAAAATTTCTCCATTTCCTCTAGTAATAATCTTACCAAATCCAGTTGTAGCTGCTTCAGCTTGAGCGCGGTCTACACCAGAAAAAGGTTGCTTCAATACATAAACATCATCTCCATAACGTTCCTTTGCCTGTTGTTCTGTTAACCCTACTCTTGCCAATTCTGGGTCAGTAAAAGTTGCCCAAGGAATAACTCGGTAATTGGCTTTACTAATAGGAA
The DNA here is from genome assembly GCF_050015975.1 of Dapis purpurea BLCC-M126. Classification (NCBI taxonomy): domain Bacteria; kingdom Bacillati; phylum Cyanobacteriota; class Cyanophyceae; order Oscillatoriales; family Microcoleaceae; genus Dapis; species Dapis purpurea. The sequence goes on from NZ_JBNHER010000141.1 coordinate 6,047, forward strand.
AAAATAAGGCATTTGTTAAAGCAACAACTGCTTCATAACCAGCTACATGAGTAAATTGATAACCACCAATTACATCTCCACAAGCATAAATTTTAGAATTAGTAGTTTGCAACTTTTCATTAACAATAATTCCTTGTTTTCCTACCTCTACACCAGCAACTTCTAAATTCAAAGATTCTACATTTGGCAACCTACCACCAGCAACTAAAATCTCATCAACTATAATATTTTTTCCACCTGCAGTTATTTGCTTTTTGCCATCCACAACTTCCACTTTTTCCGCCCTAGTTTCCTTTAAAATATTAATCCCTTCCGACTCAAATTGTTCCTGTACAACTAGAGCAGCTTCTGGTTCTTCCTTCGGTAAAATATGACTTCTACTAGAAATAATAGTCACCTCACTACCAAGACGAGAAAAAGATTGACCCAATTCACAACCTATTGGACCTGCACCAATTATTGCCACAGAATTTGGTCGTTCTTGTAGAGAAAATACCTTTTCATTTGTTAGGAAACCAGCAGAATTTAACCCCTCCACAGGTGGAATTGCAGGTCGAGAACCAGTAGAAATTACAAAAGCTCTTGCAGTTAATTGTTGACCATCAACTTCAAAAGTTTTCTTATCTATAAATTTACCTTCCCCAAAAATAACTTCAACACCCAAACCTCTAAATCTTTCCGGTGAGTCGTGGGGTTGAATATTAGCTATTACTTGTTGAGCATGACCAGTTGCTTTAGCAAATTCAATTTCTGGAGGTTGAGTATAGATGCCAAAATTAGCAGCATTTTTTACTTGATAAGCAACACGAGAAGCATGAATTAAAGACTTACTAGGAACACAACCAAACCACAAACAATCACCACCCAATTTATCCCGTTCTACTAATGCTACTTTAGCTTTTAATTGAGCAGCAGCAGAAGCTACTACTAAACCCGCAGAACCACCGCCAATAATTACAATATCATATTGAACTGCCATTATTTTACCTCTATAAATTCAGTTATAAGTTATCAGTTATTAAGTTATTTTCACAGGAAAAAGTAATTAGTTTCCAAGTTTTTTTAATTCTTTACAAAAGTTGAATGCTGACATAATAACTAGCAGGAATAAGCAACAAGAAAAAAACAATAATTTCCTCCAAATAATAAATCTGTTGTAAGTATTCAGCTAGGTCTCATTTAGCTATCAGATGCATGAAACAATCAAGCAACGACTAGGGTTAAGTAATGACCAATTTGATTCATAGCTTTTAATTCTTCTCACAAGGAGAATTCCCCTGTGGTGTGATAATGAGTTAATCACAAATAGCTGTTAGCTGACTGCTGTTTGTGCAGCATTCCGCAGGAAATGCTTACACTTTTTGAACTAAAGAAATGTAAGCATTCAGCGGTCAGTTCTCAGCTCTCAGCTCTCAGCTCTCAGCTAGCCTCCTGCGGAGGAACTACGTTAACAGCTTCATTACCTTTAAAAGAAGAAAAAGTAATAAGCGAGATTTCAAAGAATTAAATGTTACTGTAAAAGTCCATCAGTTAACCTAAAAAGTCTATGGAGCTACATCGTTCATTTTCATTGCTGTTTGCGTAGCATTCCGTTTGCGCAGCATTCCGCAGGAAAGGATAAGCTGACTGCTAATAGCTGAATGCTTACAAAGAAATAATATTTCCTTATATTCAATTTTATCGGTTTTTCTTGAGGTAATTATTCATTATCCATTATCAATTATTAATTAATGAACTACTATCCCTTGCCTAAAATCTTCTAATCATTTATTTAACCCTAACAATATTAGTGGCATCTGAGAAACTACTGAATCTTGATTAAGAACTTATAAAGTTAAAAGGTTTTTGAATCAAGTATCTTAATTTTATACTCCTTTTACAGTAGGTGTTGAAGTTGTATTTTCCGTGGAATTACTGAAGAATTTTTGACTTATAAAAGAGGTTAAAATATGAGATAATAAACCAAAAGGTCCGGCAAATAAACAGAAAATTATTGAGTGGACAGTCCAAACACCAGTGCGTTGTCCTTCCCAATAAATCCAACGACCAACAAACAAATCCATAACTAAAAAATGAATCCATCCGGTTGCTGCTGCTGATTCTTCTCCAAAGAATTTAGCAATATCTGAAAGAGTAGGATTGGATAAAGCGGCTGCAGATTCAGGGGTAATACTACTAATAAGTAAATAAAGATAAACGGCTACTAATAATACAAAAGGAATAAAAGACTCCATAACTTTGCGAGTTACTTTCCAATTAGGCAAAAATATTATTAATGCCCAGAATGGTAAGACAAATAAATTAGCACCGTTGAAAATTAAATCGATTGTCATTATTATTGATTTACTCCATTGAGGTAATAAAATGTTAAAAGAACTGATAAATAAATGTTATGCTATTTCGGCAAAAATGTCTTTAGGGGCAATTGCTTTAATTGTAATTTTTGGAATCTATCATTTACCAGGCGCTGCAATAAAGTTAAAGAGTCAGAAAAATTATACCGATAATCATACAAATCAGACCCAGAATAAGTTAGCTCAAACAGGATATATGGACATAAGTATGAAATTAGTTTCTGCTAATAATCAATTTGCTTTTCAACTATTTTCAGAAATTCATCAATCCCAGTCAAACGAAAATATCTTTATCTCACCGAGTAGTATAGCGATCGCCCTATCAATGACCTACAATGGTGCTAGTGGAAAAACTCAAGAAGCTATGGCTAAAACTCTAAATTTTCAGGGAATGAGTTTAGACGAAGTTAATCATGCAAATCGACAGTTGGGAAATTTATTAAATAGTTTAAATTCTGAGATTGAATTAGATATTGGTAATTCTATTTGGACTAAAAAAGGAATATCTTTCGAGCCAAACTTTCTACAAAGAAATCAATATTTTTATCAGAGCAAAGTAAGTCAAATTGACTTTAATCATCCTCAAACACCAGATATTATCAATAATTGGGTCAAGGATTGTACTGAGGGAAAAATTTCTAAAATCATTGACAAGCTAGAGCCAGATGCCGTCATGGTTTTGTTAAATGCAATTTATTTTAAGGCTAATTGGGAACAAGAATTTTCAGAAAGTTCCACTAAAGAAATGCCTTTTTATCTACCTAATGGGAGCCAAAAACAACATCCAATTATGTTTCAATCATCTCAAAATTTATATTACGAAGATGAAGATTTTCAAGCAATTAGCTTACCTTATGGAGAAGGTCGTGTAAGTATGTATATATTTCTCCCTAGGGAACAAGTAGGATTAGATAAATTTTATCAAATTTTAAATGATAAAAACTGGGAAAATTGGATGCTAATGTTTGACTACCATAAGGTTAATTTAGGTTTGCCAAAATTTAAAACTGAATATGAAGTTACCCTCAATAATGTATTAAAATCTTTGGGAATGGAAATAGCTTTTGACAAAAGGGCAGCAGATTTTTCTGGGATGCGTCCTATTCCAGCAGATTTATATATCGATCAAGTTAAACATAAAACATTTGTTGAAGTTAATGAAACAGGAACAGAAGCAGGAGCAACTACCAGTGTAATAATGGGAACAAGAAGTGCAGAAATAGTGGTTGATATGTTAGTTGACCGTCCCTTCTTTTTTGCAATTAGAGATAATGATTCTGGAACTATTTTGTTTATGGGAGAAATTACAAATCCAGAAACGTGATATAAAATTTATAATTTACAATTTAGAAGTAATCCTGAAGTGAGTTTGAGCATTTAATGGATGTCCGCTTTTTATGACTTTTTTCTGTTACTTTGAAACTTAGAATTGGAAGTAGATAAAAGGTTGATGAACAACTCTAACTAAAGGTAAAATAGCTGAGACACAAACTCCATAAATGGCTGCAAAACTCCAATTGGGAATTATACGCCACCAATTAGTAAACCAGTTTTTGTATGCTGCCCAATGTAGCAATACTAAAGGTATAAACATCCATCCAGCTTCAAGTCCTAAGTTTTCAGTACCAGGAGAATTAAATAAGACAAAAGATTTGACAATAGTTAAGCCACTAAAAAAATCTTCACTGCGAAAAAAGATTCCAGAAGCAGAAAACCAGTAAAACGTTAAAGGAACACCTAGAGCATTTCTCACAGGTAGTAATTTCTTGTAGGGAGATAGTCGCGTTGAGCATTCTTTATGTACCGCTAAAGCGATACCATTTAGTCCTCCCCAAATCACAAAGTGCCAAGCTGCCCCATGCCATAGTCCCGTTACCAGCATAGTATAGATAAGATTACTATAAGAGAATATACTGGTTCTATCTTTTTTTTCCCGCCTTCTCATCAAAGGAATATAAAGATAGTCTCGGAACCAACTAGACATAGTAATATGCCAGCGTTTCCACAGTTCCGTAATGTTACTGGCAAAATAAGGAAAGTTGAAATTTAAAGGTAATTTATAGCCTAGTAAGCCAGCAGATGCGCTCGCCATATCTGAATATCCAGAAAAGTCACAGTAAACTTGGATGCTCAAAGAGATTACAGCTATCCAAGCACTCGCTACTGTATAAATCTCTGGATTAGCAAAATATTTATCGACTATAAGAGAAAGATTATCTGCGATACAGGCTTTCTTAAAATATCCTACCAGAAACAGCATCAAATAACTCCTAACTTCCACTTGACTAAATATTTTCGGTGTCAATAACTGAGGTAAAAAGATAGCAGCACGAACAATAGGCCCAGCAATCAATTGGGGGAAAAAACTGACAAACAAGGCAAAATCCCAAAAGTTTTTAGTTGGTTTGAGTTTACCTCGGTAAATATCTAAAGAGTAGCTGAGGGTTTGAAAGGTATAAAAGCTAATTCCTACTGGTAGAATAATTTGTAGAATGGGAAAACTTATAGGTAAACCGAGAAAATTGAGAAAATTAGCGGCTGAATCAGTGAAAAAGTTATAGTACTTAAAAAATCCTAAGATACCAAGATTCCCTATTAAACTCAATACTAGCCATAGTTGGCGTTGTCGGGAGTCTATAGGTTTGGACGCAAAGTTGCTCCAATCAAAGTTTTTCGTTTTATCAGTTTCCTTAGTTTCCCCATCTGGATTAGCATCATCAATTATAGGTCTTGATATCATCAAACCAACAATATAATCAATGACTGTGGAAGCCAACATTAAAGATAAGAAGCGCCAATTCCAAGCGGCATAAAAAAGATAGCTGCAAATGAGCAACCAAATTTTACGATGTTGGTGTTTCCTTAATATCCAATAGATACAGAAAACTGTAAGGAAGAAAAACAGGAAGCGAAATTCTGTAAAAATCATTTCTTATGTTTATCAAATGTTTATCAAAATAATTGGGTCGCGCAACCCCACCTTTTACAGCGCTTTTCAGTTGAGTAGACCACAAAACTGTTGTAGGAGTAATGAGTAAGGAGTAATGAGTAAGGAGTCAGTATCATTGTGGTTTATTAATATGAAAACCACTGTAAAGCGAAATATTTTTTGAGGTTTGCTCAAATCTGCATTACAAAAATAACTTCTGACTTCTGATATAGAATCCGCTTATACAGTATATGTTTATAATTCTATCCACACTTTCTCGCCTTAAATCTCCCCATCTCCCCATTCACTAAAGTCAAAAGTCAAAATTTAAAAGTGATATCTTATAGTCAGATATCAAATCCGTTTAATTCGGTATAAAAAAATGTTCCATCTTCAAACATTACCAAATATTTCCCCATCTCCCTATCTCCCTATCTCCCCATCTCCCCATCCCCCCATCTCATATAATAAATATTCAACCGGATTTGATATGACTTCGTTAAAAAGGATAGATTCCTGATTTTTTTGTTTCAAGATATTTAGCAAATTGTTCTGCCATAAAACGAGTAAATTCCCTTGCACCTCTGTCATTTAGGTGCGCGAAACCCCATCTACTTTCAAATTGATATAAAGTAGGAAAAATTTCAGGATTGTTGAAAGCAAAAACTACCGATTTATTGTACCGTTTATACAATTCGATTGCTGTTGGTTCTTGATATTCCAAAGTTGGAGATATAAAAAGAATGGGCTTAATTCCTTGTTCTTCGATGCGATCGCACATATTTTTGAGAACCTTCAAGCTATAAGTTTTAGAGAAATTAATTGATGCAGTGTTCCTTTGCTTCAACTTATCTACCCTTTGATAATAATCATCTAAATTATTTAAAAATATTTGCCGACGATCAATCTCACTTTTACCAGGTTTTTTTTCCCCATCTGAAGCAGAATATCCAGATTCTTGTATCAAAAGTGTGGAGTATGGTTGTTTTATAAATTCAACTAAATTAGAACCTAAGACTTTTTCTGACCAAAAATCAGAAAATATACCCATCCATAAAATTCTATAGAATAGACTTTTTAAGTTACCATAAATAATAAAAAACTTCTTTCGCAAGGGCTTTCGTTGTTCCAACGTTATACCTAAAGCTAAAATAGTTTCCTTGGGAGTATGCCAATATATACTTCTGGCAGAATCTGCATTACTTAGGTGTTCATACAAACTATCTTGGTATTCTATAAATAACCACTTTAAATTAGCAGGGTTTAAAGCAATAATTGTTCTTAAATAAAAGTCTATCTCTGCTACTGTTGCTCCACCAAATCCCAAATTAAAAGATTTTATTTCTACGTTTTTTCCTGCCATTAATTTATCAAATAAATTAGGTACTATACCGTGAAAAGTTGTACTAGGACCGATAAAAATAGCATTATATTCATCTTTGTGTTCGGCAAAGTTTTTTAATTTAAGACTAACATAACTAGGATAATTAGGAATGTTAGGATAAGGAAAAATTATATTGGCAAGAACAAAAATTCCTGTTAATGTAATTGTGAAAATAATACTGTAAGTAGCTGCTGCCAAAAATTTATAATATTTCCGATTTTTCAATATATCAAGTTTCGTCATAAATTTTTGTTTATCCAAAATTTTGAAAATTATAACATTTACAGCATTTCGCGACTTAACCAGATTATAGACAATAGTTAAAAACCTCTGAATTCTCTGTCGATCAAAATTCCAGAAGTTAAGGTAATTAGTTAACATCACTATCATAGCCACATCATCAATACCTCTACAGATACAATAGAATAATTAAAACCTCTAGTAGTTAAAATAATTAATTTTTTCCTGCCTTTTTATCCCTAAATTTATATTTTCAACTTTTGTCAGGTTAGGTGAACCGAATATATATAATAATAGAACTTAATTTAGGCTGAAACTAGCTATTATTTTTATGAATAACCCTATATATCCAGGTCTAATACTCACAGATCGCTATAAAATTATCAAACAATTAGGACATGGTGGTTTTGGACGTACCTACCTGGCAGAAGATAACCACCGTTTCCAGGAACTCTGCGTCCTAAAAGAATTTGCCCCTCAAGTTCACGGTAGCTACGCTTTACAAAAATCTCAGGAACTATTTGAACGGGAAGCAGGTGTACTATACAAATTACGACATCCACAAATTCCTGGGTTCCGAGAAATGTTTCGCTATAAATTAAATGGGGAAGGATATCTATTTTTAGTACAAGATTATATAGAAGGTAAAACTTATCGTGCTTTATTAGAAAACCGCAAACTTCAAGGCAAACTTTTTAGCGAAACAGAAGTCAAAAAATTTTTGCTGCAACTATTACCAGTGTTGGAATATATTCATAACTTAGGAGTTATTCACCGCGATATTTCTCCAGATAATATAATTCTACAAACTTCTGACAAATTGCCAGTATTAATTGATTTTGGTGGAGTAAAAGAAACCGCAACAAAAGTCGCCTCTGAGTATGCTCACAAAAGAGGTGGTATTTTACCTCAAGCAACAAAGTTAGGAAAATTAGGATATGCTCCAGATGAACAAATGCAACTAGGAGTTATCAATAATGACAGCGATCTATATGCTTTAGCAGCAACAGCTTTAGTTTTACTAACTGGAAAAGAACCCTCTTTTTTGATAGATGCTCAAAACTTAACTTTTAACTGGCGCAAGGAAATTAGTATTAGTGAAAAACTGGGAAATATATTAGATAAGATGCTAGCTTTTAAACCGAGCGCTCGTTTTAAAAACGCTCGTCAAGTTATTGAAGCGTTAGAAAATATATCATCTAGCATTGACTTAGCTACTACCCAAGCACCACCAGATGTTGTTTCCACTCCTCCTGTTACTGCAGGTAAACTCTCCAATGTAACTACTATGTCAGTTTCCCAAGTTCCTCTTACTACTGATGTTGCCAAAAAATCTTCTATTTGGTCAACAATTTTATTAGTATTAGTGACAATATTTAGTATGGGAGGGGTAGGTTGGATAGCTGGTAATTTTTGGTTAGAATACGCATCTAATCAAAATAGAATTGTAAATGAGAAACCAGAAAAATTGAGCGATCGCCTCCAACAATTAGGTATTGATCAATCTTTCTTTTTTCCCTTAGTAGATGAATTTTTCTACAGTCAGTATCCTCAAAAAAGAGGGCAAATTTTGAGTAATAAAACTTCAGAAGATAAATTATGGCAGGAGCGATGGTATGCAATAGCTAATAAGTTAGCAGACAAACTAGAAACACTAAGTCCAGAAACTCGTCGCAGGTTAGGTAATTATAGTAAAGATGATATTTATCGATGGCGATCTCAACTGAGGAGACTAAATATTAGTAGTGCTGCTTTTAATGATTTGACGGATGCTCAATTTCTTGATTTGTTTTCGGAGCAAACCCGGGGTCAAAACCTCATTGGTTTACCAATAGGTCAAGTTTGGCAAGCGATCGCTACTGATACAATGAAAGATTTACAAAGTAGAAAATCCCTAGAAGAAGTTCGTTTTCCACGAGGTTCGTTTCGCCAAGTTATCAACGGTACTCTCCAACCAGGGGAAGGTAAAATTTATCTAGCTTGGTTACAAGATGAACAAATTTTGCGAGTCAGATTAGAAGCTAATTCTCCAGAAGCTTTATTATCAATTTATCCTCCTAAAAATTATCGCCGTAGGTCTAGAGGATTAATAGAAGATTCTCCAGAAAATCAATGGATAGGTGAAACAAGAAAATCTGGTTATTATCAATTTGTAGTTGTTTCAAATTCCGATCAAGCTATTGACTATTCTTTAGTATTATTTGCTAGAAATAAAATTAATCGCAGGTATTAGTTAATTAATGGATAATGAATAATGGATAATTACCTCAAGGAAAACTATAACGGAATTGAAGATCGGGAAATATCGTAAGCTTTTTTTCTGTTGAAATAGTTTAAACCTTTGAGGATTAATTATCAATTATCCATTGGTAGGCATTTCCTGCTTAAAAGGATCGACTATCTTGACACTGAAAGAAAAACCATGAGATAATATAGATAAGCTTAAAATTGTGTACTTAAAACTAATTATTTAAAATAAATTTAGGAGGATCTATGTGGAAATACATAATCATTGCTTTAATAACCCTAGAATTAGTCTTAATAAGTGGATTTGTTAGATCCCCAGCTAATGCAACAATCAGAGATTCAGAAATTTTTACTTGGGATTATGCCTCTATAAGTAATTCTCAGGTTGTTTGTAAAAAAGTAAAATTTCACCCTATAAATAGGAAGCTATCAGAATCATCAGATATGGAACCTGTAAATATTAATTCTCAAGTAGTAAATGATATTTATTGTGCTGATTTAACTAAACCTGTTTAATCTAATATTCTAATGGTTAGTTACCAGAAAAAAATTTAGGAATATTCCTAAAATGAAGGAAAAATTAAGTTGACAAAAATGTAAGCATTCCGCAGCAAATGAAAAATTTATTAGCAACAAATGAAAGCTGAATGCTAATATCTAAATACTTACATAAAATGTTCTATAAAAAAATAAAATAGTTAAAAAACCGGGTTTGAAATGACATGAACCCGGTTTTCATATTTTTCAAGGCACATGATATGATCGATTCCATCTGAATAGTTATAAACGAAGAGGTAAAAAAATATGAAATATCGTGTCACACTAAACCGTAGAGATATCATAGTTGAAGCAGGAAGTAAAGAAGAAGCAAAAGAAGAAGCAGAAGCTAAGATTAGTCGAGGGGAAAAAATTAATAAGATTAAACCAGTTACATCATCAGAATCTAAATCAGGTTCTTGGTGGGAAATTTGGTTAGATTAAATGTCAACTAACTTTAGGAAATACAAAGATTTGTATTTCCTCTGATAATATATGAAATATGGAAAATTCTTCTCAAGAAGCTCCCCTTTGAAAATAAAATAGTTTGTTTTTTCTTTATTTTTTCTTCAGAATTAAAATTTCAGTATGATCAGTATAAAATTAAACAAAAATCATAATATTGATGACTATATTAATGTAAAGTATCGTAACAATTCCGATCAAAATCTTGAGAAATCTTACCTTAGTTTGACAAGCGGTCTAACCTATAAATTTGAAGTAATGTAACGAGGTAAAATGATGAATAATTTCCAAAAATATCGGCTTAGTTGCACCCTAACCTTCGGCGACATTTATGGCCAGATTATTGTTTGGTTGATAGTAGTATTCTTGAGCATTGCTGGAGGAGTTGCCCTTTGGACTAGCAGTAACCAACTCTATGCTCTGGGAGCTATTGCTCTAGTTGTTGTCTTGTCTCTACCCTTCCTTTTATTTTCTTTCGTAACTACCCTATTAAATCATATTGAAGTCTCTTCAGTAGACCCGAATGAGGAAGAGCAAGTTGAAATGTCAACACCTGGTCAGCAAACAGCAACATCTCTAGGCTAAATATTTTGAGTCTTTATTTCGTGACTTGAAAATTACTTAATTCTTAAATTAATCAAGAATCTAAAAGTATTAAAAACCTGCCTGGATAATGACAGGTAGGTTTTTATAGGAATAGGGAATAGGGAGGAAGAAAAAAAGCTAGAAAATAATATAATTAGGTAGCTTTGATTTTAAATTAGTTTCAGAGAATAGAAAATAATTTTTGTGGAGAATTTTAGACAAATTTTTACCATAAATTACTTTACTTTACCTACTATAAATGTAAAATGTAAGATGATAAAAGAACAAAAATACCTAATATTTAGCTAATGTTAGAACACGACATAATTATAGTAGGTGGCGGTCTCGCTGGTAGTCGGGCTGCTGTGGAAATAGCTCGCAAAAACCCTAGTTTAAATGTAGCGGTGGTTGCCAAAACTCACCCCATTCGTTCCCACTCTGTCGCTGCTCAAGGGGGAATAGCAGCTTCACTCCAAAATGTAGATACAGAAGATAGTTGGAAAGCTCATGCTTTTGACACTGTTAAAGGTTCTGACTATTTGGCAGACCAAGACGCAGTAGAAATTTTAGCCAAGGAAGCACCAGATGTAATTATTGATCTGGAACATTTAGGAGTATTATTTTCCCGGTTGCCAGATGGTCGTATTGCTCAACGTCCTTTCGGCGGTCACTCCCACAACCGCACTTGTTATGCTGCGGATAAAACTGGTCATGCTATTTTGCATGAGTTGGTAAATAACCTCCAGCGTAATGGGGTAAAAGTATATCAGGAATGGTATGTCATGCGTCTGATCTTGGAAGAAGGTCAGGCAAAAGGCTTAGTTATGTATCATATTTTGGATGGGGAAATAGTTGTACTCCGAGCAAAAGCGGTAATGTTTGCTACTGGTGGTTATGGTCGGGTATTTAATACTACTTCCAATGATTATGCTTCGACTGGCGACGGTTTGGCAATGGCAGCAATGGCGGGGTTGCCTCTGCAAGATATGGAGTTTGTGCAGTTTCATCCTACTGGTTTATATCCAGCAGGGGTTTTAATTTCTGAAGCGGTGCGCGGAGAGGGTGCTTATCTACTTAATAGTGAAGGCGATCGCTTTATGAAAAATTATGCTCCTAGTCGGATGGAGTTGGCACCTCGTGATATTACTTCCCGTGCTATTACTTTGGAAATTCGTGCTGGTCGGGGAATTCATATGGATGGTAGTGCGGGAGGTCCGTTTATTTATCTGGATCTGCGACACATGGGTCGGGAAAAAATTATGAGTAAGGTGCCGTTTGCTTGGGAAGAGGCTCATCGCCTTGTAGGTATTGATGCGGTGAACAAACCGATGCCAGTACGTCCGACCGCTCATTATTCTATGGGTGGCATTCCAACTAATACTGATGGTAGAGTTTTGGGGAGTGCCGATGGTTTGGTGGATGGGTTGTTTGCTGCGGGGGAATGTGCTTGTGTTTCTGTACATGGAGCGAACCGTTTGGGAAGTAATTCTTTGTTGGAATGTGTGGTTTATGGGCGACGCACTGGAGCAGCGATGGCTGAGTTTGTAGAAGGTAGAAAGTTACCTGATATTGAGGAACAACGTTATTTAGAGGAGGCGCGGGAACAAGTTCAGGGGTTGTTAGAGCGCTCTGGAAAATATCGCATTGATTTTTTACGGCAGCAGTTTCAGGATGCCATGAGTGAGCATTGTGGTGTGTTTCGTTCCCAGGATTTAATGCAGCAGGGGTTGGAAAAGTTGGAGAAGTTGCAGGAACAATATCAGCAGGTTTATTTGGATGATAAGGGTAAGTCCTGGAATACGGAAATTATTGAGGCGTTGGAGTTGCGGAGTATTATTGTTGTGGGTGAGACAATTTTAAGTTCGGCGTTGAGTCGTCAGGAAAGTAGAGGCGCTCATAGTCGAGAAGATTTTCCGCAACGAAATGATGAGAGGTTTTTACAGCATAGTTTGGCGTATTATTCCTTGGCGGGAATTGATATTAGTTATCGACCTGTGGCAATAACTATGTTTGAACCACAGGAACGGAAGTATTAAATTAATAATGGATAATGGATAATGGATAATTGATAATTGATAATTGATAATTAATCCATTGGGTTTAAAGCCTCTCCTTTTCAGGAGAAAAAAGAAATAAGATTTCCCCACTTGGTTCCATCCTTTCGATTTTAACCAGATTCATTATTCATTATCCATTAATAAATTCTTCCTTCTTGCTTTTTATACCAATTTCCTGGAAATAATAATAATGAGTAATAAAATTCCAGTAATTACAAGTAGTAGTAATGTATTTGCTGATTTAGGTATTAATAATGGTGAAAAAAGTCTAGCTAAGGCAAAAATTGCTAATCGTATATGTGAATTAATTAATGAACGTCAATTAACTCTTGCTACAGCATCAGAATTATTAGGTATTAGTGAAGAAAAAATTTCGAGACTTATCAATTGTCTGTTGCCAGAATTTGATTCTGACCAATTATTTCAGTTTCTGAATTATCTAGATTAAGATATTGAAATAGTGATTAAACCTAAATCACTAAAAAGTAAGAAGAGAGAGGATTTACATACCATTTTTCAGGAAGTCTTTTAATCATACTTACTGTTCGTAAAATTCTTTCTGTTCGTAAAATTCTTTGTTCAAAATGCTATTATTTCTTCCTTTCGACCACTTACTTCTTACTTCCCACTACTTATATTATGTTCGGTTAAATAGTTTTTATAATTAAAGTTCGTAGTAGGGCTTCAGCCCCAACTGTAGATAGGGCTGAGAGCTATTCTACAAACAAAAACTTTATTATAAGTAATTATCTAAACATGATATTACTTCTTGCTTCCGACTACTTACTTCTTACTTCTTCCTTCTTAAAACTATGTCTCAACTATTAATTAATCAATACTATACCGAAGTCGAACGCATCATTCAATATGGCGGTTCTCGGAATGAAAGTTCGATTCGGTTTGCGTTTCAAAATCTATTAAATGAGTATTGTAAAACTAGGGATTTTATGTTAATCCCAGAACTAGACTATAAGACTAAGACTGGGAAAAAGGTGACTCCTGATGGAACGGTTAAGGATGCTTTGCGTCTTGATTGGGGGTTCTGGGAAAGTAAGGATGAGTATGATGTTTTGGATGAGGAAATTGATAGGAAGTTAGATAAAGGTTATCCTGACGATAATATTTTGTTTGAGGATTCACAGACGGCTGTTTTGATTCAAGCAGGGGCAGAAGCTTCTAGAGTTTCAATGAAAAATCCTGAAGCTTTGGATGGAATTATTAATGCTTTTATTAATTATATTCGCCCGGAGGTTAAGGATTTTAGAGAGGCTATTACTACTTTTCAATCAGATTTACCTACTATTTTAGAAAGTTTACGAGATTTAATTGCTGAACAGTCGAAAAAGAATCAGAAGTTTTGTCAAGCTAGGGATAAGTTTTTGACTATTTGTCGAGATTCGATTAATCCTGAAGTTAGTTTGTTTGATGTGCAGGAAATGATTATTCAACACATCTTGACTGAGGATATTTTTCTGAATATTTTTAATGAGTCTCAGTTTCACCGAGAGAATAATATTGCTAGAGAATTAGAGGCTGTTTTAAATACTTTTTTTACTGGCACGACTCGCCGAAATATTTTAAGTTCGATTGAGCGTTATTATGGGGTGATAAAAAGCAAGGCAGCGAGTATCTATAATCATCACGAAAAGCAGGAATTTTTGAAGGTGGTTTATGAGAATTTTTATAAGTCTTATAATCCTCTGGGTGCTGATAGATTGGGAATTGTTTATACTCCTTCGGAAATTGTCAGATTTATGATTGAAAGTGTGGATTATTTGGTGGATAAACATTTTGGGAAGTTGTTATGTGATTCGGGGGTAAAAATTCTCGACCCGGCAACAGGAACTGGTACTTTTGTGACGGAGTTGATTGAGTATTTGCCTAAGAATAAGTTGGAGTATAAGTATGAGAATGAGATTTTTTGTAATGAGGTGGCAATTTTGCCTTATTACATTGCGAATTTGAATATTGAATATACTTATCAGCAGAAAATGGAGGACTATCGGGAATTTAATAATATTTGTTTTGTTGATACTTTAGACCATAGTTCGTTTAAGTATAAACAATTAGATTTATTTGCGATGACGGTGGAAAATACTGAGAGGATTAAACGGCAAAATGATTCTAAAATTTCGGTGATTATTGGTAATCCTCCTTATAATGCGAAGCAAGAAAATTTTAATCAAAATAATGCTAATAGAATTTACAAAGACATTGATAAGAGAATTAAGGAAACTTATATTAAGCAGGGTAAGGCACAGAATCAAATTGTTGTTTATGATATGTACACTCGATTTATTCGTTGGGCGTCGGATAGGTTAGGTAAACAAGGCGTAATTTGTTTTATTACTAATTCTTCTTTTTTAGATGGTCGTGCTTTTGATGGATTTAGAAAAGTAATAAATGAGGAATTTTCTTATGCTTATTTTCTTGACTTAGGAGGTAATGTTAGAGCAATTTCAGGTAAGGATGGTATTTTTATAGGAGAAAAGCATACTATATTTGGAATTTCTGCAATGACAGGAATTGTCATATCTTTTTTGGTTAAGGATAGTCAAGAACAAACAGCAAGAAATCGAATATATTACAGTCATCCTTTTCATATTCACGAACTAAGAGAGAATAAATTAAATTTTTTATCTGCAACTAAATTTGCTGATATTGATTTTGAACATATTATTCCTGATAAACGCCATAATTGGTTAAATTTGACTGACAATGACTTTGATGAACTTTTGCCTTTAATTGATAAAGATGTCAAAAGTGGAAAATCTCAAGAAGCTGTTTTTAAGTTATTTTCCTCTGGAATAAAGACTCAGCGAGATGAATGGGTTTATGATTTTTCTGAAGATGCGCTTTTAGAAAAAGTGAAGTATTTGATTGAGGTTTATCAGCAGACTTTTAAAGATGAAGATTATGCCGAGAGGATGACTATTAAGTGGGATAGGGAATTAACAAAATATCTCGGTAAAAAAATTTCTAAAAAATTTGAGCGTGAGAAAATATTCAGAAGTCTGTATCGACCTTATGTGAAACAATTTTTCTATTTTGATAAGCATTTTAATGGAATGACTTATCAGTGGTTTGAGATTTTCCAGGAAGAAAATTTAGACAATAAATATATAGCTTTTGCAGCTTTAGGAAATTCAAAACCTTTTCATTGTTTATCTAGCAACTCAATAATTGATTTACATTTTACAGGTGACTCTCAATGTCTGCCTTTTTATTACTACGATGAAAACGGAAACCGCCACGAAAATATTACCGACTGGAGTCTGCAAAAATTCCAATCCCATTACAACAATAAAAAAATCAAAAAACTCGACATTTTCCACTACACCTACGCCGTCTTACACCACCCCACCTACCGTCAAAAATATGAACAAAATCTCAAACGAGAATTTCCCCGCCTCCCCTTCTATGAAAATTTTCAACAGTGGGTAAAATGGGGAAAAAAATTAATCGACTTACACATCAACTATGAAACTATTAAACCTTTTCCATTAACTCGCATCGACTTACCAACTCCCGAAAAATCTCCCACTCCCAAACCAAAACTTAAAGCAGATAAAACCAAAGACAAAATATTAATAGATACCATCACAACATTAGAAAAAATTCCCAAAATTGCCTGGGAATATCGACTCGGAAACCGGAGTGCTTTGGAGTGGATATTAGACCAATATAAAGAGAAAAAACCCAGAGACAAAACCATCGCTGAAAAATTTAATACCTATCGTTTTGCTGACTACAAAGAAACAGTCATTGACCTACTACAAAAAGTTTGTACTGTTAGTGTCGAAACTATGAAAATTATTCAGGGGATGGAAACTACCGACAAATCATAATTTCGTATGGGGAGAGGGAAATAATAGTTGCATTTTCTCAAGCGCATGCGAACCGGAGGGGGGTGAGCAATTTTCTGATTATTGTGGAAGAGAGACAAATCTTATTTGCATTTTCTGAAGCGCATACGAACCGGAGGGAGATGAGCAGTTTTCTGATTATTGGGGAAGAGAGACAAATCAGAAATAGAAAAAGTGTTTGGAGACCAAACCCCTACGGACTACCTCCGACAAATTTTTCCTAGAAATCAGAAAATACTAGGCAAAAATTTCTATTGCCTATTGCGCAATAGAGCTAAATCAGAAATAGAAATTTGATACTAACCCCAGAGGTGACTCTTCCTATCTCCGGTAAATTTTTCCCAGAAATCAGAAAATACGAGGTAAAAACTTCTATTGCGTATTGCGCAATAGAGACAAATCAGAAATAGAAATTTGATACTAACCCCAGAGGTGACTCTTCCTATCTCCGGTAAATTTTTCCCAGAAATCAGAAAATACGAGGTAAAAACTTCTATTGCGTATTGCGCAATAGAGACAAATCAGAAATAGAAATTTGATACTAACCCCAGAGGTGACTCTTCCTATCTCCGGTAAATTTTTCCCAGAAATCAGAAAATACGAGGTAAAAACTTCTATTGCGTATTGCGCAATAGAGACAAATCAGAAATAGAAATTTGATACTAACCCTAGAGGTGACTCTTCCTATCTCCGGTAAATTTTTCCCAGAAATCAGAAAATACTAGGTAAAAATTTCTATTGCGTATTGCGCAATAGAGACAAATCAGAAATAGAAATTTGATACTAGCCCCAGAGGTGACTTTTCCCACCTCCCACAAATTTTTCCCAGAAATCAGAAAATACGAGGTAAAAACTTCTATTGCGTATTGCGCAATAGAGACAAATCAGAAATAGAAATTTGATACTAACCCTAGAGGTGACTCTTCCTATCTCCGGTAAATTTTTCCCAGAAATCAGAAAATACGAGGTAAAAACTTCTATTGCGTATTGCGCAATAGAGCTAAATCAGAAATAGAAATTTGATACTAACGTCGGGCTTGACTCTTCCCACCTTCGACAAATTTTTCCCAGAAATCAGAAAATACTAGGCAAAAACTTCTATTGCGTATTGCGCAATAGAGCTAAATCCAAAATAGAAATTTGATACTACCGCCAGAGGTGACTCTTCCCACCTTCGACAAATTTTTCCCAGAAATCAGAAAATACTAAGCAAAAACTTCTATTGCGTATTGCGCAACAGAGACAAATTCAGAAATAGAAATCTGATACTACCGCCAGAGTCAACTTTTCCTCCCCTCCCAAAATTTCCCAGAAATCTAGAAAATACTAATTCAGAAATAGAAATCTGATACTACCGCCGGAGTTAACTTTTCCTCCCTTCCCAAAATTTCCCAGAAATCTAGAAAATACTAAGCAAAAATTTCTATTGCGTATTGCGCAATAGAGACAAATTCAGAAATAGAAATCTGATACTACCGCCAGAGTCAACTTTTCCTCCCCTCCCAAAATTTCCCAGAAATCTAGAAAATACTAATTCAGAAATAGAAATCTGATACTACCGCCGGAGTTAACTTTTCCTCCCTTCCCAAAATTTCCCAGAAATCTAGAAAATACTAAGCAAAAATTCTTATTGCGCTATACGCAATAAAAGCTCAAACTATTCTCAATTCTCTGAAAAATTCTCTTTTCAGAACCACAAAAGTAAACATTATCTACCCAAATAAATAAGATGCTCAAAGCAATTTTGTTCGACCTCGATGGCACCCTAGCAAATACAGACCCCTTGCATTACCAAACCTGGAAAGAAATTTTAAATAATCACGGAGTAGCAATTGACCATAACTCTTATAAACAACATATTAGTGGTAGAACCAATCCAGCAATTATTCAAGATTTACTACCACAACTATCAACCACAGAAGCAGAAGAACTAGCAAATTATAAGGAAGAAAAATTTCGAGAAATTGCCTTAAACTTAAAACCATTAACAGGATTATTAGAATTTATTGAATGGTTAGAAAAGCAAAAACTCCACAAAGCAGTTGTGACAAATGCACCTCCAGAAAATGCTGAATTTATGTTAGATGTTTTGCAGCTAACAGATACTTTTCCATTAGTAATATTAGGTGGAGTAATGACTGTGGGAAAACCTGACCCTGCACCTTATAAATTAGGTTTAGAAAAATTGGAAATTTCCCCAGAAGAAGCAATTGTTTTTGAAGATTCTCGTTCTGGAATTAAGTCGGCAGTTGCAGCAGGAATTTATACAATAGGAGTTGCTTCTACCCATGAACCTGAATCTTTATTAGAGGTAGGAGCAAGTATTGTTATTAATGATTTTAGTGATGAAAAATTACAGCAAGTTTTAGATAATTGGAATATTTCTGGTACTTAGCAATAAGCTTTTAACCTTTTAAATTAGTTTGAGCTTACTGAACAGGCATCAGATGAACAAAGCCACTTCATGGGAGCAAGATGCTCCCACTGTTCCCTTGACTAAAATAATTACAATAGATCACCATTACAATGCACCACCATCGGTTATAGTTATATATCTTACCAAGAATGAGAATTAGCATAATACCAGTTTGAAAAAATAATGCTACAAAAATTTCCATCTTGATCGGAATGGTTAAAAAGCGTTTCTCCAATTCATTTTAGACAGGTATATCTATACATTTTCCCCTTTTTTTTCTTCAATATTTATTCCTTCTTCCTTCTTGCTTCTTCCCTCTTCCTTACTTCTACAAATCTGTAACAAACATTTATCACGCTTGGTATAACACTATTAAGATTGTATTAAGTTAATCTAAAAAATTAGCTAAGTCGTGGTAAAGAATTAATCAAAGTATATCAACTAATAATAAAGCACCATCCCAGCTAAATCAATTATGTTACCCAAGCCAAACAAAATCTGGAATCCGAAAATCTGGGCAAGTTGGAAACCCTTTGGTATTGGCGAACAATACCCAAATAACTACTGGGAACTCATCCGCGCTGGAATAGAAAACCTTGACCAACTTCCCTACGCTTGGGAAATACTTAGCAAAGGAGTATGCGATGGTTGTTCCCTAGGTACAACGGGTATGAAAGACTGGACTCTTGATGGTTTTCATCTATGTAACGTCCGCCTCCGACTATTGCGCCTGAATACTATGGCAGCATTTAACCCAGAAATACTGGCAGATGTTTCTCAACTGCAAAATAAAAGTAGTGGAGAACTGCGAGAAATGGGGCGACTGCCTTACCCGATGCGCCGTGATAAAGGTGACAAAGGGTTTCGGCGAATTAGTTGGGATGAAGCATTGGGGGTAATTAGTGATCGCCTCAAAACTACCCACCCAGATCGTACAGGTTTCTATCTTACCAGTCGTGGTACCGTCAATGAAACTTATTATGCTGCCCAAAAAGCTGCACGGGCGATCGGCACTAATAACGTTGACAATGCTGCTCGTATTTGTCATTCTCCTAGTACCGGAGCGCTGAAAACTACTATTGGTGCTGCTGCTACTACTTGTTCTTATAAAGACTGGATCGGTACAGATTTATTAGTATTTATTGGTTCCAATGTCGCAAATAATCAACCTGTTACTGTTAAATATTTGCACTGGGCAAAAAAAGCTGGCACAAAAATTGTTGTGATCAACACTTATCGGGAACCGGGGATGGAACGTTATTGGGTTCCGTCTATTCCGGAGAGTGCTTTGTTTGGAACTAAATTTGCCGAAGATTTCTTTTTAGTTAATCTCAATGGAGATATGGCATTTATCAACGGCACTATTAAGCATTTAATTGCAAATGATTGGGTTGATAAAAATTTTATAGATAATTATACTAATCAGTTTGAGGAATTAAAAGCTTCATTAAATTCCCAATCTTGGTCAGAATTAGAACGCTTTTCGGGAAGCACCCGCGATGAAATGTATGCCTTTGCCAAAATGGTTGGGAAAGCAGAAAAAGCTGTATTTGTTTGGAGTATGGGAATTACTCAACATGAGTGTGGAGAAGATAATGTTAGAGCTATTATTAATCTGGCTTTAACTAAAGGTTTTGTTGGTAGAGAAGGCTGTGGTTTAATGCCAATTCGGGGTCATTCTGGAGTGCAGGGTGGAGCAGAAATGGGTTGTTATTCTACGGTATTTCCAGGAGGGAGAAAAATTAATCCTGAAAATGCCGAAGTTATGAGCAAACTTTGGGGTTTTTCTGTACCGAGTTCTCCTGGTTTAATTGCTTCAGAAATGATTGATAATGCCTCGGAAGGAAAGTTAGATGTTTTGTTTTCTGTAGGGGGAAATTTTTTAGAAGTTTTACCAGACCCAGATTATGTAGAAGCTGCCATAAAACGAGTACCTTTGCGAGTACATCAGGATATTGTTTGCTCTAATCAAATGTTAGTTGAACCAGGAGAAACAGTAATATTGTTACCTACTACAACTCGTTATGAAATTCCAGGAGGGGTGACAGAAACTACTACGGAAAGAAGGGTAATTTTTAGCCCGGAAATTCCAGGTCATAGAATTGGGGAAGCTCGCCCGGAGTGGAAAGTATTTATGGATTTAGCAAAATTAGTCCGTCCGGAATTTGCAGATAAGTTAGAGTTTAAAAATACTGAAGAAATTCGTCAGGAAATTGCTTTGGTAATTTCTCAATATTCGGGTATTCAACATTTGAAAGAACCTGGAGATAATTTTCAATATGGAGGTTCCCATTTATGTTTTGGCTGGAATTTTCCCACACCTGATGGGAAGGCAAAATTTTCCATACTTTCTCCACCAAAAGAAGATGTGCCAGAGGGATATTTTTTAGTAGCAACTCGTCGCGGTAAACAGTTTAATAGTATGGTGCAGTCTCAAAAAGATGCAATTACTGGTGCTGTACGAGAAGCTGTTTTAATTAATCCTTTTGATGCTGAAAAATTAGGGTTAAAAGATGGAGATGATGTGGCATTAAAAAATGATTTGGGTGAATTAACAGGGCGAGTTTATCTAGCTCCGATGAAACCTGGTAATTTGCAAGTACATTGGCCGGAGGGAAATGTGTTATTAGATAAGGGTAAACGTTCTATTGAAGGTGTACCTGATTATAATGCTTTGGTTTGTTTAGAAAAGTTAGATTAAAGTTAGGTTTTTATCGCCGTATTTATATTTTTGTTTTAGAGAATAATGATTAATATTTTTTGATGATTTTTATAGCGATTATCATATTAATACTGATTTTTTCCTGCGGAAATGCTTTCCTAGGGGATGCTACCCAAACTTAAACAGCATTTAGTAATCTCCGCGCTCTTTACTTCGACTGCTATGCCAAATAATTAAGGTCTAAAACTTTTCCTTAAATTAAGGAGAAAAAATAAAAAAAATCATTAAGGAAGATTCAAGAATTAAGAATTTAGAATTAAGAATTTAGAATTACCTCTCATTGAAAATAAGAGGATTGACGAACAGGAAAATTTTTATTTATTATCCCCTTAAAAGGGGGGCTTTAAACCACAATATTTCGGTAATTATTAATTGTTAATTATTAAACTCCCTTTTTAGTTTCTGTAACTATAACTTTTTTTGATTTTGTATAAACTGTTTTAATACTTTCTATAAATTAGGTACTTGAGAAAGATTTTAGATCAAATCCGGTAGCATCGGTGTAATTAGATAAAAAGTGTGGGGAGGTTCATTAATGGATAATGGATAATGGATAATTGATAATTGATAATGGATAATTGATAATTACAAGAAGGTTAAAACCGTTACGGAATTGAAGATTGGGAAATATCATTTCTTCTCTTGGTCGATTGGATATGGCGTTTCGGCGCTTGAGCCGACATGAAAAGCGTTAGCGGCTCTGCAAGAGC
>NZ_JBNHER010000142.1:0-2482 GCF_050015975.1 Dapis purpurea BLCC-M126
AAGCCCTACTACAAACAAAAACTTTTTTATCACTGATTATCCGGACATGATATTACAGCAAGCTCGCGCGTTCCCTTGCGCCTGCAGGCGCAAGGGGTTGCTCGCAAATTTAAGCTCGCGTAGTTGAGAAGAGTAAAAACTTGGGTGATTTAAACAATTTACCTCTAGAAGTGGCTACAAAACTTTCTATTCCTGCATCTATCCCTAAAGACTTTTTATACCAATTTTATAAATGTTTGCTACAAATGGTAGAAATAAGGAAGAAGGAAGAAGCAAGAAGCAAGAAGGGATAAACATTCAAAAAAAAAGGGAAAACGATAGATATAACTATCTAAAATGAATTGGAGTAGCTATTTTTCAGCACATCCGATCAAGAGCTACCTTTTCGTAGCATTCTTTTTTCAAACTGGTATTACCTACTGGATTATCTGGCACTGACTTTGATGATTGGAAACTAACCATCAAATAATAACCACTAGCTTTTTTAACTATCCAGGCTTGTTTAGCTACCATATTTTCTGGATATGGTCTGCTTTGGCTTAATTTAATCCAACCTAACTGAGGTAGTTTAAATTTGTTATTACCAAAGCAATTATTTAACATTGCTGGAAAGACAAAACTCCTCATCCTTTTCTTGAATCTAGGAAAAGCTCTACCTAAACTTTTCATTTCCACAAATGCTCTATCTAAAGTTTTTAGACTTTGTTGTAATACTTGAGCATTTACTGATTTTAATCTGGGATTAGTTTTCTTGGCTATTGTGAAGCTCTTGGCTTAAATATTATAATTAGGATAAGGAGTATCAGCAGAAATAATATATTCAGAAATAATTGAACAATTATTGATTGGTGACTTTTTTGACTTTAACTAGTTTCTAAGCTCTCTTAAAGCATAATTGTACATACTTTTACAAACCAATACGAATATGATTTATTTCTACTTCTTGTTGTTTTGTAGGTTTGAGTTTATACTGGTAAGTTAAAGTAATCACGTCAAAGGCTTTTTTTTGTTTCCTAACCTATTAATAATATCACACAATATTGTTAATTACAAACCTTATTAAATATCTCAAAAACCTAGATCAAAGGATTAGCTATCGCTCAATTAATTTGCTGGTTGAAATTCATCTCACTGCTAAATCAAAGATGATAGCGGGAATCCTCTTTCAACATTCTCTGATAGAGAGTAGGAAGTAGAGAAGAGATGTGAGTTTGGTAATACAGGGAAGTTAGATTTGAGGATTAATTGTTGCTACATCTGAATACTTAGGGTTTGCTGAATAAATCTGAAAGTTTCTACAGATAAAGCTTTTGGCATTTTTAAGTCTGGAAAAAGTGCGTTTATTTGAGTTGAAAAGCCTCAAAAAGTCAGTATTAACAGCAAGATTTGGACAGAGAAATTGAGGAATAGTTCTAACTCCTGCCTTCTCTAAATTCCCCATTCCTCCTGTCTCCTGTCTCCTGTCTCCTACCCTTACTCATAAGACTTTTGAGCGCAAACCCTACTTACGAATTTTCCCTATACTTAACCATTGGCAAATTTTCCAGATACAAGGAGAATAAAGAGGTTAAATTTTCCAAGATTGATGACAAGTCCAAGAGTTATTAGGATGGCGTTCATAAAATCGTAATTCCCATGATACTTCTGCTTGAGGATTGATAATTTCCTTTGCTATTTTGGCCAGGATTTGTTGTTGTTCTAATGGAAATTTGTAGGCTAAACTGAGGTGTAAATTATTTTTGAGGCGTAACTGCTCAGTACGAGTTGATGAGTTAGCAATATTAGCAAAGTTAGCAATAAGTTTTTCTATCCAAATTGATTCGATTTTGAGATAATGAAAATCTGCTTTTAACTCCATATCCATAACAACAATGGGTTGACTTGTGCTGGTTGGTAAAGCATTTTTTAAAGCATTTTCTAAAGCTTGAATATAAATTGGAATGGCAGTTAATTCATCATGAAAAAAACCTGTCAAGGTACAGTGAGGCATATATTGATGAGCAGCATTTTCACCACATTCTGTAGAAGTAGTAGTGAAGTATTTCTCTAGTTGATAGTTAAGTTGACCCACTGGACAAGCGTATACAATAAATTCTCTCAGCATCGAATTATTTGTTTATAGATTTGAGGATTTATTCTAGCTTTAATTTATCTGAATAATCAGTGATAAAAAAACCTTCTTCCTTTGAAGCTTTCTTTCCCTTCTGCCTTCTGTTTTCCTTCCTCCAAAATGTAAGTATTAAACTGGAGATGATATTACTATAAAAGTCATTAAAGTCTGTATTAATTTAAACCTCGTCTTTAAAAGCTATGCTTTATAAACATCTTTCTTGACATAAAATTTGACAAAAAAGATAAGTTATATAATTGTCATTGAATCAATATTTCAGAAAAGTAAATGTATTGAAAAATTAGGATTTTCCGTAATTTTACCGAATTATTAATTATTAATTGTTAATTAAATAATTGTGGTTTAAAGCCT
>NZ_JBNHER010000143.1:0-14400 GCF_050015975.1 Dapis purpurea BLCC-M126
AACCTGAATTATTTAATTAATAATTAATAATTAATAATTAATAATTATTCGGTAAATTTTATCCCTCAATAAAGAGCAAAAACTTGATACAAAAAAATAAGAAATTATAATTAATATCCTCTATTTATAGCAAACATTGACCAAATTGTATAATCTTATTTTATGGGGAAGTTAATATGAATACAAAAATTAGCTTTTAGTTTAAAAATAACTAATCAAGCGAACCAAATATAATAAATATTTTTGGTCAGGAAAATTATTAGAAGTAAGATAAAAAATGAATCAATATATTTCTACTAAAGAAACTTGTCTTGCTGTAAATTTATCACTTTTTTCCCAGGAATAGGACAAATATTTTCAGACACTAGATACTGATAATTTGTAGCTGTCTATTTTAGGGGTTATACCAAATTAATATGAAGTTGCATAGAATAAAATTCTAATCAGAGTTGACTGTAGATAAAGACAGGCAAGTTAATGAATTCATAATTCTGTGCAGCCTCACATAAAAATAGCAGTTATGTTATGAATGAAGTATAGTATCTTTGTTATTCCTGCATAGTAATGGTGAGAATATACATTTTTTTCCTACACTCCCCACACTTCCAATACCATTACTATGCACCACCATCGTATCTTTTTCTCTGCCTTATTCCCTATTGCCTAAAATCCAAAATTTTTGTATCTCACCAAGGGTGAGAATTGCTATATATATATGTTTAATAGCCTAAATTTAAGTCCGAAAAAAATTATCCTAATGCTAGGACTAATCATATTTGGATTAATTTCTACATTAGCCTTCAATAACTCAATTAAAAATTACCAAATTATGAAAAATCAATCTATAAATTCTCAATTTGTTATTGAGAATTTATCACAGCAAATACACAGTAATAACCAATGGATAATTAATGCTACTCAAGCTCAAAAATTAGCGACACAAGGGGCAACAATTTTAGATGCTCGTTCTTGTGAAATTTTCAACCGGAAAAGTTTAGCAGATGCCACTTGTATAAGCTGGAAAGAATTTTCTCAGGATCAATTACCATTTAAGGGAAAATTACTCACAGATGACAAAATTTTGACAGAAAAATTACAGGCAATTGGCATTTATAATGACAAACCAGTAATAGTATTTGGCGACACCATAAATGGTTGGGGAGAAGATGGTAGAATAGTTTGGATGTTACGCACTTTAGGACATCAAAAAGCCTTCTTAGTTGATGGTGGTTTTGCTGCCTTAGTAAGAGCAGGTTTTCCTAAAGTTAATTTGGTTAATAATACTTCCTCTGTTAGAGGTGATTTTGTTGTTAACCGCAACAAAAATTGGCAAATTAGCCAGAATGAATTAAAAGCAAACTTAGAAAGTAATATTCTAGTAATTATTGACACAAGAGAGCTACGAGAATATCTTGGAAAAACACCTTATGGAGAAGAACGTGGCGGTCATATTCCGGGAGCAGTTCATATCTATTTTAAGGATTGGTTAGATGATAATGGAATGTTATTATCACGAGATAAAATTTTAGAAACGTTGACAAAAACAGAAATTACTAAAGATAAAAATGTTGTGACTTATTGTACGGGTGGAGTACGTTCTGCTTGGTCTAATTCTGTATTAGTAGATTTAGGATTTCAGGTGAAAAATTATTCTGGTTCAATGTGGGAATGGTCGGCTAGTGATGCAGATATTTATGATTTGGTAAAAGTAAGAAGGAAGAAGTAAGAAGGAAGAAGTAAGAAGGAATAAATATTAAAAAAAAAGATAAAAATGATAGAGATAGCCGTCTAAAATGAAAAGGTTGGATAGAAAGTTATTAAGGGCAATGTTACAAGAAAATGGTATTATAGCGTTTTTCACTTTTATAGGTTATAGAATACACAACTTCTACCTTCTGCCTTAAAACCAGGGTCTCTGTAGTTTAACTAAAGGAAAACTGCTACAACTTATAGACATAGCTAACAAAAAGAATTTAGAGAGATTCTATCTAAGGTTTATAAAAGAGTCTCAGAAAAATTTATTTAATTCTTGAAAACATCTAATTTTTATTGTAGAATAATCAACGCAATTTTCAAGTAAAACTAAAATTTAATTTTGTATACATTATGTCTAAAGAATTATTTGAAGAATTATTTCTAAATTCACAATCATTAATACCTGATTTTACACAGGTATTAGGTGAAATTATTCCAGAAGTAATTAGTGTAGTGGAAAATTCACCTGAAATTCCTCAAAATATTATAGAGATAAATAATTCTCAAAATAATAATGATGAAATTTTAATTAAAAATCATAATCAGTTGATTTCCGCGTCCCAACTTCCCACAACAAACGACCCAACTCTAGAATTTTCTGACTTAATAGGAGGTAGTAACCTAGAAGAAGGAACAGGAATAACTATTGATAATCAAGGCAATACTTATATAACTGGTAGTACCAACTCTATAGACTTTCCAGTTACTTCAAATTCCGTACAAAATAGCTTTGGTGGAGGTGATGAATTTGGGAATGGTGATGCTTTTGTTGCTAAATATTCCCCTGACGGAACTCTAATTTATGCCACATATATAGGTGGAAGTGGTCAAGATTTTGGCACAGATATTGCTGTAGATATAACTGGAGATATTTACGTTACAGGTAATACTAATTCTTTTGACTTTCCGACAGTAAATGCTCTGCAAAATACCTACGGTGGTGGTGAATTTTCTGGTGATGCTTTTGTGGTTAAATTATCTAATGACGGTAGTAATATTCTTTATTCTACTTATTTAGGTGGACAGGATAACGATTTTAGCAGTGGTATTTCTGTAGATAATAATGGAGATGCTTATATAACAGGAGATACTGGTGCTACATTGCGTTTTCCAATTCAACCTATTGTTGGAGTTGGTAATTTTCCGACTACTGAAAATGTTCTACAAAATACTCTAATTAGCGAATTTAACCGAGATGCTTTTGTGAGTAAAATATCTACCGATGGAAGTCAGTTAATTTACTCAACTTTATTGGGTGGAAATGACACAGAAGTAAGTCAGGATATTACTGTAGATAATAATGGTAATGCTTATATAACTGGTGAAACTCGTTCCTTTGATTTTCCAACTGCAAATGCAGTACAAAATACTATAGGAGGAGATGCAGATGTATTTATTACTGAAGTTAATAGTGATGGTAGTGACCTAATTTTTTCCACTTACTATGGTGGGGTGGATGGAGATGTTGGTAATGGTATTGCTGTAAATGATGTTGGTAATATTTATGTAGCAGGAAATTCGGGTAGTCAAATTATTGGCGGTGATGCAGTAGTACCTCCAGTTGGCGAATTTCCCACTTTTAATGCTTTGCAAGATACTTTTAGTGGGGGTGAAAGTGATGGAATATTGATTAAGATTAACAGCGATCGCTTGGTTGAATATGCTACTTACTTAGGTACGGCAGACTTCGACTCTATTGAGAGTATAGATATTGATACTGGAGGAAATAGTTATATTATCAGCAATAACAATTTTGCTAATACTGTCGTGAGTAAAATATCTAACGATGGTCAATTTATAGACTATTCTATTCCCTTCCGGATAAATGATAATCTTGGTCTGTTTGGTAATGATATTGCAGTAGATGAAATTGGTAATGCTTATTTTGTAGGTTTTACTATCCCTACTTTTCCTCTAGAACCTTTTCTGGAAGTTAGTCAAGTTGTTAATGTGGATACAATAGATGATGCTTTTGTTACTAAACTCGCTGCCAATAATTCTGCTCCAGGTATTCCGTCCTTTGTTCCTCCTCCTAATATTCCTGAGAGTTTCAACGAAAATATCTATTTAATAGAAAATCCTGGTGTAGCGAATGCTGTGGCAAACGGTTCATTTATTAGTGGGTTTGAGCATTGGTTAGAGCTTGGCTTTTTGGAAGGACGATCGCCTCAGTTTGCTTTTGATGAGCAATTTTATCTGATAACTAACCCAGGAGTTGCCAATGCTGTAGCAAATGGTATTTTTATTAATGGGTTAGAACACTATATTAGGTTTGGTCAAGCAGAAGGTCGTTTAGCTATTGCTTAGTTTAAGATGGGTAGAGTTAAAAATTTTGATGATTGACTCTACCTACTCTCATATAGTAATTCCCATTTATGAGTGAGGTAAAAAATTATTTAAACCTGATTCCTAACTGCCACAAAACAAAAATATTACAATTTAAATAGGATTGCTATACTAAGATGCTAAACCATAATATATCCAGTATAATAATATATAAATTATATTAGGAACCCCAGAAATTAGAATTAATCGAGAGAGTAATTATCTTAGCTGAAAGGTTACTTCGACTTAAGGCAGAGGTATTTTATATCCCATAACTAAACCTTACCAATTGATAATTATAGAGAGTTTTAATTATCCACTCTTCATTGTTCATTATCAATTAATAATATTTCCTTATCTTCAATTACGTTACGGTTTTAACTAGAGGTAATTATCCATGATCAGTTAATGAAAGGTTTCCTAACTACTGATTTTTTTAGATGACTCAAATATATTATCCTCCCGTAGCTAAAGCTGACGGATCTCCCAACTACCGATTTTGTTTTAGATGACTCAAATATATTATCCGCGTGAAAAGCAACTTAAGTCTTTAGTCGAAAAATTATCTATTCCTGAGCACAGTTCAATTAAATGGAATTTGCTAGACTTGGCTTTAACCCACTCTACAGTTTCATCAACACATAACTATGAAAAGTTAGAATTTGTAGGGGATGCAGTAGTGCGACTCGTGGCTGCTGAATTACTGTTAGAAAATTATCCTCATTGCCCTGTAGGAGAATTTGCTGCTATTCGTTCGATTTTAGTTAGCGATCGCTCTCTAGCACAAATCGCCAATAAATATGGATGGGGTCGCTATTTACTGGTATCCAAAAGTGCAGCAGGCGATAAAGCTGGAGAAGAGTCTCGACTAGCAGATTCTTTTGAAGCTGTTTTAGCTGCTCTTTATTTAAGCACCCATAACTTAGAATTAATCCGCCCCTGGCTAGACGATCACTTTGAAAGGTTAATTGCAGAAATTCGCAGCGATCCTGCCCGCCAAAATTATAAGGCAGCTCTCCAAGAATGGACTCAAGGTCACTACAAAACACTACCAAATTACAAAGTTCAGGAAGCAAATAAGATTCATGGCGATCGTGGACGTTTTTTGGCAGAAGTTTGGTTTAAAGACAAGAAACTTGGTGTAGGTAAGGGACCATCAATTAAAGCTGCAGAGCAAGCCGCAGCAAAATCTGCTTTAGATTTCTTACAGGAGTCGGGAACAGAGAATATAAAACAGGAAAAGAGGACGAAAAAAGATTAAAATTTTCACTTTTGTCAGGGGTCTTTGACAGAAATTGACAAATCAGAATTTTGAACAGTTAGATAAAAAACTTTAGTATTCGACATATTAATACCAATTAATTTTTAAAGATGTCACAAATGGTTTCAAACTTTAAACGTGAAATAATACTAAATCTTGTTTAGATGGGAGATTTATTCTAAAAGTAAGGCAGAAGGCAGAAGAGTTACAGAGGAATTTGAAAAATAATATGCATTGATAACCGGATTTGGTATAATTTCCTGAAGTTACTGTATAGTCAAAGTTTTAAGCCTATAAAATCTTACTTTTGACTTTTGTACGGGCGTTTCATGTCGCGTAGCGAAATGGCCATTCGCCCTTACGACTTTTAACTTCCGTGAAACGGTATAACCTGAATGTGATAGGGTTAAAACACCAGTCAACGCCAATTCATATCAGCTCAACCTTTTATATTTAAACTTATGGAAATAGGAATTGTTATATTTGGTGCAGGTCGTTGGGGAGTTCACTTAGTTCGGAACTTCCTTAATCATCCTCAATCTCGCGTTATTGCCGTAGTAGATCCTCATCCAGAACAGTTACAGGCAATTCAAGAGCGGTTGCAATTGGACAAAGATATAGCCTTAGTAGAAGATTGGATAGAAGCTTTGGAATTACCAGGAATAAAAGCTGTTGCGATCGCAACTCCAGCTTCTACCCACTACGAGATTATCAGTGCTGCTCTGAAAAAAGGTTATCACGTTTTTTCAGAAAAGCCTTTAACCCTTGAATATTCAGAGTCAGTTGCACTATGTAAATTAGCCGAACAACAACAACGTCAACTTTTTGTCGATCACACTTACTTATTTAATTCCGTTGTACAAACAGGGAAAACTATAGTCACAGAAGGTAGGTTAGGAGAGTTACGTTATGGCTATGCTACACGGACTCATATTGAACCTGTGCGCCCAGATGTTGATGCGCTATGGGATTTAGCAATTCACGATATTTGTATTTTGAATGCTTGGTTGCAGGAAACACCTGTGGAAGTACAAGCAAATGGTACAGTCTGGCTCCCCCAACAACCGCCACAGTCAGATTTAGTTATGGCTAAACTGACTTATCCTAGTGGTTTTCAAGCTTTTTTACATCTGTGTTGGCTTAACCCTGATAAACAACGTCGTTTAGGAGTAGTCGGTAGTCAAGGAACATTAATTTTTGATGAAATGTCAGCCGAGCAACCTTTAGTTATTCAGCATGGTCATTTAGAGTATTTGGGCGATCGCTGGAAAGCAGTAGATGTTAGTCAGGAAGTTGTAGCTGTTGAAAAAGCTGAACCTTTAGCTCAAGTGTGCAATGAATTCTTAAATTGTGTGAGTCAGAATACTGCTTCACAAATTTCTTCTGGTTGGGTAGGTGCTAAATTAGTAGGAATCCTCTGTGCTTTAAATGATTCTCTTGAGCAAGGAGGAAAAACAATCAGATGTGACCAATCTTAAAATATTGACATACTGCCGACATTAGACATTATGTTTTGGTGGCAACAGAGAATCTTTATACCAGTTCAAAATCTAAAGTGTCATGGAGCAAGACTAAGTTTCGTGGTCATATTTTTGATAGCCTGATTTCTAGCTAATTTCTGTAGAAATATACAGTTTTTCCTCAGATGATATTATTTCTTTAATTGGCATAGTAATATTAACTGTAGTTCCATAATTTATGCCTTTGCTAGAGAGTTTAATATCACCATTCATCATTTCCATTAGGCTGCGAGAAATAGCTAATCCTAATCCATTGCCACCAAATTTACGGGTTTTTGTACCATCTACCATGACAAAAGGTTGAAATAATTTATCCTGTTGTTCTAAATTAATACCAATTCCCGTATCTTGAATTGTAACTAAAACTTCATTGACTTTCTGACCCTGACAATCCATTAAATAATTGGTATTTTCACAAATACTTGATTCATTATATTTGAGGATAATAGAAATATTAATACTACCTTTTTCTGTAAACTTAATTGCATTACTAACAACATTTTCAAACACCTGTTGTAATTTTTCTATATCAGCGTTAACAATTATTATTTGTGGAGGGAGATTTAGTTTTAAAAGTAGAGATTTTTGTTGAATATTACCTTGAAATGAATCTACTGTCTCTTGTAATAATTTAATAATATTAGTATCCTCAAATATCATCGATAAAGTTCCTGAATCAATTCTACGGATATCTAGGATATCATCAATAATTCTTAGCAAATGAATAGCCGAATCATTAGCTTGTTTTAAGAAATCTATTTCTTCTTCCCTAGTATCACAAAAACCATCATAAACTAATTGCAGTGAACCAATGATTCCGTTAAGTGGAGTTCTTAACTCATGGGAAATATTCGCCAAAAATTCACTTTTTAACTGGTTAGCAACCTGAGCTTCTTTGGAAGTTACTTCTAGTTGATAAGCCCACTCCTTTAGCCTCTCTACCATCTTCTGTAATGAAATTGCTAGTTGATTAAACTCACGAATTTTTAGGTTTCGAGGTACTGTATTGGGAGAGTCTAAATTATTAACACTAAGAGCATAGTCTCGTAGTTTTTCCAAAGGACGAGCTAAATCACGAGCCAAATAAATAGTTGCTATGATACTAGCAGCAACTAAACCTAAAACTAGAATAATTAGCACCTTTTGAACTTGTCTAAGACCAGATAAAGCAAAATCTATAGGTGTAATTGCTAAAACAATCCACTGATTATCATTATCTCTATCTATAGGACTAGGAATAGCAACATACCCTGCTAAAAATTCATTATCTGCTGATAATTTAAGTCCTAACAATTCAGGCAATATCTTTTTTAGTTCATCAATGATTTCTCTCAAAGGATTTTTACTTCTATCATTCCCTCCTTTTCCACTTGAGATATCTGTTTCTTCAAAAGAAAATATGTGGGCAAAATCCTTTTTACCTTCCTGTGCACTTCTGATGATATTTTTTAATCTCTCTGCATCTGGCCCTTCAGAAATATTACGTCCCAGTCTACTAGGGTCTGGACTAGCCAATATCGTACCTTTATAATCAATTACTACAGTTGAACCTGTGAGTGACCCTCTTTTTCTATTAGTTTGCATTGGTAAAACTGACTTGATACTCAAGGCATACCGCAATTTTCTTTCCCCAGCTTCAGGAAGATATACTGGTACACTTAAACCTAAGCTAACCTGTGTTTTTTGACTGACTTCCTGATGATTTGATTTGCCCTCTGAGATTAAGTGTTCTGGCTTTATATAACTCATGTAAATATTTGAGTTATTGCTGATAAGTTGTTTCTGCTGTTGAGGCCATATATTTTCTGATAAGGAATGTATTGATTCAATACCACAAGTATTCGCGACGATTTGCTCAGTCTGTAAGTTACTTAATTGAACGCAACTTACCTGGCTAGATAACATTTTGTATAACTGTTCAATATAACTTTGATACTCTTCAGTGGTACCAGATTGAAGTACATAGCTTTGGCTGGCACTAACTAAATTCGATTCCAGGGATTTTGCCCATTGTTGAATATCTTCTGCTTTTCTATCTGCGCTTTCTTTCAGGTTTTGGCGAGCAGTGTCTAGAAGAGTAGAACGTGCTTGTCTGTAGATTACATACTGACCCAGTATTAATACTGGTACAGTAAGTAGCAATATTCGTGATAGTAGAATCCTGCGAAAAGAGGATTGAACTGGTTTAATCATAACATTTTTTACCGACAATTTTGGTTTAGATAAATGTCCTAAAAGGACAGCTTTGTGTTATAATAGTGATCGTATAAATACTTATCTTTGTCCAGGCTTAAGAAAAGGCTATTAAAAAACAACCAGGAATGAGTTATTTCATATATTTACTCTTCCATGGTATATCGTACTTGACTATCTTGACTGCATAGAGTAAAATTACTAACCTCGAAAAAACATTATGTTCTACTCTTAAATCAATAATCTAGTTTGATGCCATAACTTAATTTCACCTTCTATCCCAGGTATTTGTTAGATACTTTGTTTCGGCATTGAAGCTCGATCAATTCAAACTGTTCATGGGTTAGATTACTGGTGTATGCTTGACTTATAGCTCTCACACTATACTTTATTTTATGTAATTTTCCTTCATCATAGTTTACTCTGTGTGAGATTTTTAAGTGTCTCTTCTACTTTTCAAAAAGCCCCTAGTTATGGTTCGCCACAATATTTTAATTCATAGTTTGATTTACCAACGCCATTTTTTTCTATAGGAGAAGGGAGAATAAAAAATCCGGCCTTGTCTAAAGTGTGAGGCAATTGAAATTTCTTAACAGTAATGACGACTGCAAAGTCAAATAGACAAGTAATAAGGTTTCATGGAAGTCATGCATTCGTGGATCGAGTGGGTAATTCTGAGGTCTCCATTTCCTGGGGAAACGCTGCGTGAAGAGAATGTAAAACACACATCT
Organism: Dapis purpurea BLCC-M126; assembly: GCF_050015975.1. NCBI lineage: Bacteria > Bacillati > Cyanobacteriota > Cyanophyceae > Oscillatoriales > Microcoleaceae > Dapis > Dapis purpurea. Next base: position 9,786 of record NZ_JBNHER010000143.1, read on the forward strand.
GATACTCATGCATTTAAAAGTAAGAGTTTATAGGCTCAAAATTTTGACACGCTCAGTAATTTCACGAAATTATTTCACCATTTCAGTATAAGACAATTAGGGTAGCCTAAGTTAATGAAGTTGGTATAATTAGCGAATAATTAAGGTCTAAAGCCTCTCCTTTTAAGGAGAAAAAGCGGTCGAGAGATGGCAAGGTTTCCCGCTCTTAACAGAGTCGCTCCGCTTTTGATGTCGGCGACAGCCGTTAACGCGCGTTGTGCGCTAGCTAAACGCCATATCCAATCGACCAAGAGAGCTGTCGTTTAGCTGGCGCACAAGTTTCCTATCGGAATGGTAGCGCAAACGGACTTCGGCTATCGCCGACTTTGAATTGTGGAGCTTTCTGTAGAATGAGATGGAGTTTACCGTTCCGCACAACGAGGGTTAAGGCTGCGCGACATATTTGCGGAGCATTCCGTCAGGAAAAAGCGGAGCGGCTCTGCAAGAGCGGCTTTCCCTTCCTTCCGGGACCATAGGCGTTTTCCTACGGAACATGGAAAGCGGAGCTTTGAGCTAGTAAACGCTGTATCCAATTGACCAAGAGAAGAAAAAAAATCATTTTTCTCAATCCTATCCGTTTTAAGAAGAGGTAATGATTAATTGTTAATTATTGAATGTTCCTTTGAAATAAAGGAATTGGAATAGTTTTATGTTAAAGTATTTCTTAACCTTGGTTGTCAAAATACAACTAATCAAAAATTTTTCTTGAGTATAACCTAAACATTTGAGAATATTAATCAAGCAAAAAATTAGTTTTGGGTGAAGTAGGTTGACAAAACTATTTGTGCATTTACCGAAATATTGTGGTTGAAAGCCTCCCCTTGGATAGGGGATAATAAATAAAAAATTTCCTGTTCGTCAATCCTATCCGTTTTCAAGGAGAGGTAATTCTCAATTCTTAATTCTCAATTCTCAATTCTTGAATAATCGCCTATATTACTTTTGCCTCTTGCCTACTTCCTCCAAATATTCAATTAATTCTGTCCAGATAATAATTTAATTTATTTAGAGCAAATTATCTCTAAAGAGTATAAAAACACTCATCAACAAGTAAAAAAAAATCCACTCTCATAATTAGTTATTATAGCCGTAATCTACTATTTAGACTCTATACATAATTTTGATTTTCAATTTCAAATTAGAAGTAGTTCAGAATTCTTATCTTTTAGAGTAACTTTCCACATTCATTCCACAGAATTTCCACAAGTAAGTTCAATTTTTTCCACAGATTAAACAGGATTTTCCACAGAGTTCAACGACGTCATAATACTCTTGTAAATGAATTGGGGATTTTGTTCAGTCAAAGGTAAATTCCTTCACATTGGCCTGTTTTGATGAAGTTTTGTAACAAAAAAAACGATGAAATACTGATTATTTCGTAAATCTTTTATTTATTGAAAGTAGGTTGTAATATTTCTCAACATTGACAAACCTACCCCCTCTTAATGCACAATGATGCGACATTGGTAGTTCAGAGTTAGTGGTTAATGGCCACAACTAGGGACTATGAAGAAGAAAAAATATTATAGAGAACCCTACTAAAGATGAACGTAAGCGTTAGTATTCTGGCTGAAATTCCTGAAGCACTGCACGAATCCCTTAAAATCTACTTAGAAACCCACCCCGACTGGGATCAAGACCGTGTGTTTTCAGCAGCTTTGTCACTATTTTTGTTACAGAATGGAGATAGCGGTACACCAGAAACATCTCCTTACTATCGGCAAGCTGCCAGAGTTTACCTAGAAACCCTTTTCCAACATCATGTATAGCAGAAGTCAGTAGGGGCATTTTGCTCCGCAAGATGTTTGCGGAGCATTCCGTAAAAAAAAGCAGAAGTTCTATATCAGTAAATGGCCATTCACCCCTGTATTGGCACTAAGGACTAAATTTGAGGGCTGGAGAATATCCTAGTGCAGGATAACGGGAATAAGTGACCAGTGACAAAATACTCAAAGCCTTACGAATCAAAACTTTTGACTTCCCCTCCCAGGAGGGGTTAGGGGTGGGTTGAATTCTGAATTCTGACTTCCGCGTAGCGGTACTAGTCGCCCTGCCGACTACTATGTAAGCAGCATTCTGAAAAATTGTATACAGTGGCCAACATAAGTCCACTAATATCAATGTTGCTAGTATTGTAGAACACTAAATTATGATGCTTAGTGCAACGGTGATAAAATCAGGTTGTAGGAGAATTTTACGAAAACAGAAGCCGACGCTAACTTTACAGTATGGCGTGGGAGTATGTCACAAATTCAATCTAAAATCGTGGTGAAATTCCGCAATTTTAACTTATAGCAGAACTGAATATTTAGTGAACAAATGACTGAAGTGTTAGATGTCTTAGTTGTGGGTGCAGGTATTAGTGGGTTGAGTTTAGCCCATAAGCTCACAAAATTAAGTAATAATTCACCCTTGAAGATTTTAGTTGCTGAGAGCCAAAACCGAGTAGGTGGTAATATCACAACAGTTTCTCAAGGAGATTTTCTTTGGGAAGAAGGTCCTAATAGTTTTTCTCCTACACCCGAACTGTTAAAGTTGGCTGTAGATGTTGGCCTCAAACAGGATTTAGTTTTTGCAGATCGTAAGCTACCTCGCTATGTTTATTGGAATGGTCAATTACTACCAGTGCCAATGAGTCCAACGGCGATGTTACAGTCGAAGTTAATGAGTGATGCTGGAAAGTTACGCGCCCTATTAGGTGCTTTAGGTTTTGTGCCACCTGCTTTGGGTTCTGATCTGTACCAGCAAGGCGGAGAAGAAACTGTATCCCAATTTTTCCAAAGACATCTTGGTGTGGAGGTGATGCAGCGATTGGTGGAACCTTTTGTTTCTGGTGTTTACGCTGGAGATCCTACTCAACTTAGTGCTTCTGCTGCTTTTTCTAGAGTAGCTCGAATGGCTGATATTGGTGGTGGACTTTTGGCTGGTGCTGTTTTGTCTGCTAAAAGAAATCCTAAGTCAAAAGTTGCTGAGAATCCAAATATTCCCAAGACTAAATCTGGAGAGTTGGGTTCTTTTCGAGGTGGTTTGGAGGCATTGCCAAAAGCGATCGCTACTTATCTAGGAGATGCAGTTAAACTAAATTGGCATCTCATTGGTATTCGTCGGACGGAACAACAAACTTATATAGCAGAGTTTTCTACTCCTAATGGTTCGGAGCAAGTAGAATCTCGTACTATTGCGCTGTCTACTCCTGCTTATGTTTGTGGTGAATTATTGAAACCTTTACTGCTGGAAATTGGTTCTGTTTTTGATGAATTTTATTATCCTACTGTTGCTTGTGTAGTTTTGGCATATCCTGTTTCTTCTATCAAGGCCAAGATAGATGGCTTTGGTAATCTAATTCCTAGAGGTCAAGGTATTAGGACTCTTGGTACTATTTGGTCTTCTGCTTTATTTCCTGGTAGGACACCTCCAGGATGGCAAGTTTTTACTAATTTCATTGGGGGCGCAACAGATCCGGAGATTTCTAAGTTAGATAGTGATGCTATCGTTGCACAAGTACATCAAGACCTTGGTCAAACTTTATTAAATCCAGATGCGGAACAACCAAAAGTTTTGGCGCTACATTTATGGTCTCGTGCCATTCCTCAGTATAATTTAGGTCACAATTCTAGGCTAGGTCAGATTAATCAAGGCTTAAAATCTTGGCCTGGTTTGTATCTGTGTAGTAATTATATTGGTGGTGTAGCTTTAGGAGATTGTGTTCGTCGTGGTACAGAAGTAGCAACTGAGATTTATCAAAGTTTGCAGACTACAAATTGACTTTTCCTAGGATTAAAGTTGTTAGGATTTTTAAGCGGAGCAAAATTGAAGGACTAATAACAAATTGATAAATATTTGCTACAAATAGCCAGGGTATTTATTAGAAGTCAGGTAGGGCATGCGTTAGATTGGGTATGTACTGTAGAGAGAGTTTTTAGATCGCAAGAGAAATTTCCCTTTTTTTGGTGCTAGGAAATAGAACCCTAGAGACTGTTTCATATAAAATCCAGTTATACAGTCATCGCAAAATTACTATCTCTTAATACAGATGTTCTATTGAATACGAATTTAAAAATTTAATAGTTCAAATCCAATATTCCTGCTGACTCCTCCGCGATAGAATTAACTAATTAGGGTTTGCTGAAAAAGTCTTATGTGAGGGTAGGAAGACCGAGTCACGAGGAATAGGAATTACAGAGCAAGTAGAATAGAGAATTGTCTGAAATTTTCCCGCCCTTGTCTAGTCAAAATGCCCATATTTTGAATTAGAGTAAGCGAAAAATAGCACTTTTTCACAGGGAAAAGGCTAAATAACTTACAGATAAAGGTTTTTAGAGTTAATTAGGAAGCCCTAATTACCAGGCTCCTATATCATGTCAAATCTGCTTGAATACTTATTATTATATAGTTGGGGTATATAGGAGAGTAGAGGAGATTGAATATTGAAGTATGGTTATAAACATATACTATTACTATGATAATCAGCTCCTAACTCTTCCTGGGCAAACTGCTAACCTGAGGTTGAGGTTGAGGGACTATTCATTAATTGATAATTGATAATGGATAATTGATAATTACCTCTGGTTAAAAC